>CAMTOL010000042.1 GCA_947074135.1 uncultured Rikenellaceae bacterium | reverse complement strand
CATACGAGATGTCTGAATGTGACTGGAGTTCAGACGTGTGCTCTTCCGATCTGCATTAAAATAAATAGAATTCTCCATTGTTGTAAAAAAGAAAACCTAAATCAATAAAAATATAGAATGAAAAAAATCTCTACCTTAATTGCAATAGTTGCATCGACGGTGTTGTGCGTAAGTGCGCAACAAACTCCTGTAACAAAGGCAAATTATGAGCTTCCAGCGCGTTTTACGCCAGACAAAATGCGAACGATGGTCTTCTCTACCACCGTTGACCCTCACTACCTAAAAAAAAGCGACCGTTTTTGGTACTCATACCAAACCACAACTGGCAAGAATTGGTACATTGTCGATCCTGCTAGAGCTTCTAAAAAACTACTCTTTGACCCAGTGAAAATGGCTGCTTCGATTACCGAAATCGTCAAAGACCCTTACGATGCACAACATCTACCAATATCGAACATCTACTTCAACGATGCTGAAAATGGCTTCTACTTCGAAATTAATAGCTCTGTCGATATGACCAAAGATGAGTTCAAAGAGTATGAGCAAGAACAAACTATCAAAGAGGTTGAGCCTGAAAACAAACCAAAATCAAAGAAAAAAATTCATTATTTGTTCTACGATATAGCATCGGAGAAGGTAAGTGAAGTGCCTGAGTATCGTCGCGAGAAATCTTACCCACAGTGGGCTAACGTTTCGCCTGATGGTCAAACAGTGCTCTTCTCTCGTGACTACAATCTATATTGGATGAGCGCCGAAGACCTAGCAAAAGCTATGGTTAACGAAAAAGACTCGACAATTGTTGAACACCAAATTACAACTGATGGCGAACAATACTTTGCCTGGGGAGGTACTCGTCGCAATTTTTTGAACACCGACGTTAAGAAATATGGAGGCAAACGTGGTAGTGCCTTCGTGACTTGGTCGCCAGACAGCAAGAACTTCGTTATGACTCGCACCGACAGTCGTGAAGTTGGAGATTTGTGGGTTATCGACCATACTGCAACTCCTCGTCCAACACTCGAAAGCTATAAATACCATATGCCAGGCGAGGCAAACGCTCCTAAATCATACCTTTACATTTTCGACGTTGCTACCAAAACTCCTCGACTCGTTAACGTGGACGCCTACAAAGACCAAACTATTGGCGTAAACCATAAACCAGTCGATAAGAGATATCGTGACGATGTACGTCGTCCCGCTTCACAGTGGTTGGGCGACAACTCTAAATTCTATCTAACTCGCACAAGTCGTGACCTAAAACGCATAGATATTTGCGAGGTTGATGTGGCGAGTGGCACAGTTAAACCATTGGTAGAGGAGCGATTAAATACTTCGATGGAGACTCGTCAAATTCGTCTTGTAAATGGGGGTAAACAGTTCGTTCACTGGTCACAACGCTCAGGTTGGGCTAACCTCTATATGTACAATGCTGACGGAACACTTAGAAACCGTATCACTAACGGCGACTTCCACTGCGAAAACGTACTTGGAACTGATGATGCAACACAAACCATCTATTTTATTGGCAACGGTGTTGAGAAGGGAGAAAATCCATACTACACTCATATCTATTCAGTAAAATATGATGGTAGCGGGCTAAAACGTTTGAATGAACAAGATTTTGAGCATCAAGTTTCGCTTAGCGACAACAATAAGTTCTTCATCGACAACTACTCACGAGTTAACACTACTCCAGTTTCAGCAGTTTACGACAATACAGGTCGCAAGATTATGCAACTCGAGGAGGCTGATCTTTCTCAACTATTTGCAACTGGTTATAAATTCCCAGAAATTTTCACTTTCAAAGCTGCAGACGGCGTGACCGATATGTGGGGCGTTATGTATAAACCGTTCGATTTTGATTCGACTAAACTATACCCAATCATCGAATACGTTTACCCAGGTCCGCAAACCGAAGCAAACAACACCGCTTTCTCGGCTCGTTTAGACCGCACTGACCGTCTGGCTCAGTTCGGATTTATCGTTATCACACTTGGCAATCGTGGTGGACACCCATCTCGTTCGAAATGGTATCATAACTTCGGTTATGGCAACCTACGCGACTATGGATTGGCTGACAAGAAAACAGCAGTTGAGCAGTTGGCTAATAAATACAACTACATTGACCGCTCAAAAGTTGGTATCCACGGACACTCAGGCGGAGGATTTATGAGTACTGCCGCTGTGTTGGTTTATCCAGACTTCTTCAAAGTTGCTGTTTCGAGCGCAGGTAACCACCAGAATAACATTTATAATCGTTGGTGGAGCGAGAAGCACCACGGCGTTAAGGAGGTTGTATCTGACAAGGGTGATACAACTTTCCAGTATAGCATCGCTAAGAATGCTGAAGTTGCAGGAAACCTTAAAGGTAAGTTGTTGCTCTTTACTGGCGATATCGATGAGAATGTTCACGCCGCAAATACTCTTACTGTTGTTAAAGCGTTGATTAAAAACAACAAACGCTTCGATATGATGATACTTCCGGGGCAACGTCACGGCTTTGGCGATATGACCGAATACTTCTTCTGGCGAATGGGTGACTACTTCTGCGAGCACTTGATGGGCGACAGCGAGAAGACAGTCAACATTCCTCAAATGTCAAAATAGAGTTAGACACAACAACATTAGGCTCTTATGAGCTTTACAGAGCACTATACAAGCATCCGTTTGAGTTTTCAAATAGGTGCTTGTTCTCTATTATATAGTAATATTGCATCGATTCCCCATCTAAAATCACTATAAAATTGCTGAAATAATAAAAAAAAAGTAACTTTGCCACACGAATATTATAATATATAGTGATGAAGAAAATAGTATTAACTATCGTTCTTGCTATCGTAACAACATCGACAGTAGCTCTAGCGCAAGAACTTAACAAGAAACAGTGGTCCATTGGAGTTCTAGGTGGTATAAACGACTACCAAATCGAGAACTATGGTGGCGGTTATTACACATACTTCGATTTCAAAACCGAATATCAAGTAGGAGCAGCATTCCGCTACAAATGGCGACCTGAGAAATTTCTAAACTACTCACTGCAGGCTGAAGTGCGTTACCAACGTGCCACAACTGATGTGTATCCAGTTTGGGGATACGACTTTGGATTGATTACTATTGGCTTTGTTGACGTTGCAGCAAAATACCAACTCGGATTCCAACTAAGTCCGATTTTTAGACCTTTCGTTCAGGCTGGTCCCAATTTTTCGTTTACGATAGGTCACGAGGCTGAATTATTGGACAGAGAGTGGCTACCATTAAACACATTTAGTATGGGACTTGATACAGGTGTGGGGTTCGATTTATGGCGCTTCCAAGTTCAGTTTAACTACCGTTGGGGGTTAACCAATCTTAATGCTAAAAAAGATCTATACGAGAATGTAAAACTCAAGGGCTATGAGGTTTCGATTGGCTTCTTCTTTTAAAAAAAAGGATAATATGATGAAAAATATACTACTATTATTTCTAGGGGTACTTCTATGTGTTTCGTGCAAAAAAGCGCCATATTCAGATTTCATGCTTCTTGAGAAAGTTGATTCTGAGGAGGTTGTGTCGAAAAACACATACATTGAGAGATTGGGAGTTAGCTCAAAATCAGCTCTTGGAACACTACTTCCTGATCGCAAGGTTAAGGTTGTACGCTTGTTGTACAATACTGTTGATCCGTTTGGTAACGATATCATTGCTAGCGGGATTGTTAGTTACCCCGCCTCGTTCGACAATAATGAAACTGCTGGTGCGGTACTTGGAGAGCACTTTACTATCTGTTCCAACGCCGAAACACCTTCAGTTAGAATGGCTGCTCACGAGGGGTTATTTGCACTGTTTAATTATGTGGTTGTCAATCCCGACTACATTGGTTATGGAAAGACTAACGACAAAATACACCCTTACCATATTGCCCAAAACACAGGGCAAGTATCAGTAGATATGCTATTGGCTGCCAAGGAGTACTTTGCATCGCAAAACAAGCGTTTCCCACGAAATGTAACCATTGTAGGATACTCCGAAGGCGGACACTCATCTATGTCAGCACTAAAACATATCGAAGAAAAGTATGAAGATTGGTTCCACCTCAAAGAGGTCTTTGCAGGAGCTGGCGCTTATGACTTGACAGCTACCTACAAGCATATTATGGAGTCAGACTACACGTCATTGGCTGTTTCAGTGCCTTTGATGCTACTGGGAATTGATTATGGCGAAAACCTAGGTATGGATTTCCAAACGATATTCAAAGAACCACTGCGCTCTAAGTACTCAGAGTGGATACTAAGCAAGAAATATTCAACCAGAGCCGCCTCTGATAGTATTGGCTCGACAAAATTGAGTAAATTTCTCAATATAGAAGAGTTGGAAAAACAGGCAAATCTCAAAGTTGCACTTGAAAAAAACACTCTTCTACGTAAAACGTGGTATCCGAGAACAAAAGTGTGGTTGGTGCACGGAAATAAAGATTCGGTTGTACCGTTTCTAAATTCAGAGAGCGCACTAAAAGAGTTTAAAGCTAAAGGGTCAGATATAGACCTCAAAGTAATCGAGGGAAAAGATCATCTTGAGGCAGGTAATGACTTCTACGCTTTCTGTATGCTCAAAATGTTAACATCGTCATCTAAAACAGATGGAGCTATTATTACCGAATACCCTGAACTTGTTGAGTTGCTCGAGAATTCAAACGAACCGTTATTTAATATCAAGTAATTGCTATGAAAACAAAAATAATACATTATCTTTCAACTGCACTATGTGCAATGTTTTTAGTTCTGTCGCTCGGAAGCTGCAAAAAAAGTGAACGCGCCTCGCCTATTTACGAAAGGCTTAATGGGGATTGGGTATCGACTGAAACCTTAGGGTTATCGTTGACACTTATATCAGCCGTTTCCGACGATTATGTTTTCAGCTACTTTCTAATGACTTTCGAAGACGAAGATATAAAGGCTGATATAACGGGAGATTTCTATGTCAACGAAAAGGATATGACTCTCACTTTGGTTATCTATGACGAAGAAGAGGACGAAGAATATTCTGAGACCCACAAGTTCACGCTCACTAACAATGACAACACACTTACTCTTGGAGGTGAGGTTTACGAACGTTATAATTCGTTATCGCAAAATTTTTAAGTAAGATGAAGAAGATATTTTTTACGACAATACTATTGCTTACAATTGCAGGAGCAAGTGCGCAGGGGTTTAATATTCCTAAGAAGGGATATGTTGGTGAGGCTGGAGCTGCTTTTGGGATTGTTGTAGCAGAAGCTGGGGTTACCCCATCGATAGGTATGTTTACAACTCACGGTTATCAGTTCTCGCCTCAATTCTTCTTAGGCGGTGGTGTGATGTTGACTCGCAACACCAAACTACTGTGCACCTATATTCAGACAAATTTTGCGCTACGCAAGGTAACAGAGAGTCGCAGCTCATTTCCTTATATGTCCATAAATGCTGGTTATGCTTTTAGCACTTGGTCGGGCGATAGCTTTGGCGACGACAAAGGAGTTTACATAGAGCCTCGTTTGGGTTGGTCGTTCAACAGCAAGTTAGGCAATTTGCGCTACGATGTTTTTGCTGCAGTTTCGATGTTCGACATACAATTTACCCCTAAAATCGGTCTAGCTTTCCGATTTTAAGTATATAGTTCTACCAAACAAAAGATGCTCTAGTATATCGATATACTGGAGCATCTTTTGTTTGGTAGTTACTATTTATTTCATTGTAACGGTTGACACAAGGATTAAATTATCAGAACTATTGCCGATAAAGATATCAAATTCCCCTTTTTCGTAGATAAAATCGCCGTCATTTGTATAGAAACCAAATGCTTCGGGAGCTAGCTTTATAGTCGAACTACTCGATTGACCAGCTTTAAGCTCAATTTTAGCATATCCCTTCAACTCTTTCCAAGGGCGAGTCACAGATGATACTTTGTCGCAAACATAGACCTGAACAACCTCTTCGCCATCCACTTTTCCGCTGTTCAATAGAGTGAATGCAACCTCTACGCCCTCGCCACCCTTGATAGTTTGAGTGCTCGTTTTGCTATCTTTAATCTCGAAAGTTGAATAGCTAAGTCCATAACCAAAAGCATAGGCAGGTTTTGCATCGTCGTCGATGTAGTGAAGCATTGATGGTCGTCCACTGCGTTTTGCGTTGTAGCAAATTGGCGATTGACCTGTTCGTTTAGGGAATGTCATCGGGAGTTTAGCCGACGGGTTGTAGTCGCCAAACAGCACGTCGCAAATAGCGTTTCCAGCCTCGCTACCCAACCACCAAGTCATTGCAACAGCACCAGAATTTTCGGTAGCCTCTTTAAAAATAAGAGGACGACCACCCATTACAAGAGTAATGACTGGTTTTCCTGTTTTGGCGAGTTGAGCAACCAAGTTTTGTTGTTCGTCGCTGATAGTTAGCTCAACTTTTGAGTACGCCTCGCCGCTATGCATCGCTCTCTCTCCGATAGCCACAACCACAACGTCCGAGTTGCGAGCAGCAGCGATAGCTTCGTTCACATTTGTCGGTTTTAGAGTTTCGAGCGAGTAACCTTCGGCATAGTTTACCTTGTAGCCTCTATCCTCAAACGCCTTACGTACTGTCACAACTGACTCAACATCGCCAGGCCACGCCCAGTTGCCTTTCATATCGAACTTTGAGTCATTGAGTGCACCGATAACAGCTACCGACTTGATGTTTTTGTTAAGCGGTAACGTATTGTCGTTTTTGAGCATCACAATCGAGCGTTTAGCCATATCACGAGCCGAGTTTTTAGTTTGAGCTGTAAGTGTTAGGTTATCTTCACGCTCTTTGTTACAATACTTGAATGGGTCGTCAAAAATGCCGATTTCAAACTTTTTAGTCAATATTCGAGCCACAGCATCGTCGATAACCGACTCTTTAACCTTACCGTCACGAACAGCGTTTGCCAACTCTTCGATGTAACAGCGTGACTCCATATCCATATCGCTAGTCGATGAGGCTTTAACGGCAGCGTCGTATTTGTCAGCAGCATAGCCGTGTGGTATCATTTCGCCAATCGAGCCCCAGTCCGAAACTACGAATCCTTTGAAGCCCCACTTACCTTTGAGCAGGTCCACCACCAGTTCGGTGTTTCCGCTACAAGGCACATTATTGAAATCGTTAAAGGCATTCATAAAGGTTGCAACTCCCGCTTCGGCACCCGCTTTGTAAGGTGGCATATAGTAGTTATAGAACTCTCCCCAACTCATATCGACAGTATTGTAGTCGATACCAGCCGTTGGTGCGCCATAAGCTGCAAAGTGTTTAATGCAGGCCATAATAGTATTGTCCGCCTCGAGGTCATTGCCTTGGAAACCTTTGATACGAGCCGCAGCCACTAGTGCGCCATAGTAAGGATCTTCGCCAGCACCCTCCATTACACGCCCCCAGCGAGCATCACGACTAATATCTACCATCGGAGCAAATGTCCAATGAACACCTGCAGCCGACGCCTCGACAGCAGCGCAGCGAGCGCCGTTTTCGATGGCAGCAAGGTCAAAACTTGCAGCCTCGCCAAGCGGAATTGGGAAAGTAGTGCGGAAACCGTGGATAACGTCCAGTCCGAAGAGTAGCGGAATGCCGAGTCTTGATTTGAGAGCAGCCTCTTGATAAGAGCGTGTTTTTTCAGCTCCAACGATGTTAAGCATTGAGCCTAGCTGACCCTTTTCAATCTGTTTAATAACAGTTGTGTCGTCGGTTTGAGGACCAGTTGTAAACTCATTGCCTGAGTATTGGTTCATCTGTCCTATTTTCTCTTCGAGCGTCATTTTCGAGAGTAGTTCAGCAACTTTGCGGTTAATCTCAGGGTTGTCCGAGTAATTCGGCTTTGGTGCGCACCCTACAAATAACACAGCAAATAGCGCTACAGCGCAGATTCTAAATAGATTCTGTATCGGTTTCATTAAAGTTTATAAGATTTTGTTCTTGGGTAGATGTGTAAAGTTAGCGAAAAATACTCAAAAACACAAAAAAGTGCTGCGCAGTTCAGGACAAACCGCACAGCACTTGTTAACTAAATTTTTAATTTATCTTGCTCTATTTTGTTAGTGTAAAGTCGAGAGGAAGATTGCAGGTAAAGCGAACCGGTTTGCCTTGATTCATTCCCGGAGTCCATTTTGGCGACGATGCAATTACACGTACAGACTCGTCGTCAAGTAGTTTATTAACGCCTCTTAATACCTTTACATTGCTAACCGTTCCGTCACGTTCAACGACAAAACTTACAATAACACGACCTTGAATACCCTCTTTATGAGCTTCGGCTGGGTATTTAATATTTTGTACACACCAGTTTCTAAAATCGTTAATAGACCCCTCTTGAAACTTAGGCATAATTTCGGCTGTCATTACAGGCGTATCGTCAGTAAACTCAGGTGAGGGTTGCAGAGCAGTGAATGCGTGCAGAACCTCTCTGTCAATAGGTTCACTAGGTTTGAGAGTAATAATGACTGCATTATCGGAGCTGATAGTCGGGAATTTCTCTTTGGTTTGAGCTTGGTCTAGGATTTCAATCGAAGCCACCCCACTAAGATTTTTAAGCTCTGACACCTCGTCAATACGATTATGGTTAGATTTAACTAACTTACCTTTGCTGTCGTAGATAACAAAATAGTACTCTTTGTTAGCTCCATTATTTTGTATCTCTTCCGCTGCTTTTCGGTTTTTTTCTTGTGGACTTTTTCCATTTCTCGATTTGAGATTTATCTCAACAACTCCACGTTCTTGTCCTGTTACTTCCTGTACGAGCATACCTGCCTGTTCTTTTTTTGTGCCCGACATACGGACTATTGCATTTGGCGATATCTTTGTTGTTGCTATGCACTGTCACTGGTGTTTTACCTTGCCATAGGCATCTTTGATGATATAGTATGGCGTCTTATCTGCAGGAAAACTAAAATCGCCATTAACGGTAAATGAGTTAGTTACTATCTCTGAGTCAGGATTTTGGGCAGTTGCTGGAGTTAGCGAGAATAGTACTGCAAGGAGTGCAAAAAGCGGTAGTAGTAGCAATGCTCTGAGCGATGCAAGTTTCGAAGTGCGTTGTGTCATCATTTTTATTCGGTTTTTGGTTAATTGATAACTAAGTGTAGAACCTACCACTGGGTCAAGCCCAACTTCGGCACCAAGTAGCGTTTGGACGTAATCCATCGCCTCAACCCCTTCTCTAATTACTTGACTGTCGGCTTGTCGTTCGTGTTCTAATCTGATTGCGACAAACATCATCCAAACCGCAGGATTGAACCACATCAGAGCGCAAAGTAGCGAGATATATAGCAGGTCGAGCGAATGGAGCGAACTAGTGTGACAATGTTCGTGCAGTAAAAGTTGATGCAGCTCTTTTGTACCTTTGTATTTTTGGTCAACAAATGTAACGGCGAAGAACGAAAAGGCTGCTCCGTATTTGCTATTAGTAAATCGAACACCACTCTCCTCTTTGCTTGTTCGGAGTGTTAGGTTAGCGATTTTGGCAAGTGCAAATAGAAAATAGAGCAACACTAATCCTGCTCCAACTCCATATACCCACCAGAGGTAGTGCCACATTGCTTGTGGCTCGGGTGCTAGTTCTATTGGCACTGCTGGGCTAGTCGACAATTCTAGTCCACTTAGGTCGAACGCAGGTAGCTCGATTGCAGGAAGCAGAGGTATATCCATTGTGGCAATAAGTAGCGCGAGTGGAGCTATTAACAACAGGTATCCACGACCAAGTGCAGCATCTGTTTTGCCTTTGAGTATGAATTGATAAAATAGGTAGAGAACCACAAACGAGAGGTTGAACTCTAACAAGAATCCAAGGTTTATCATAATTTTATTGTGATTTGTGATTTGGTTACATTTGCTTACAAGTCTTACAAATCCTACGGATTTGCGTTTTGTGGATTTGGATTTTTTGGAATTACTATAACCAGTATGCCATCGTCGCTTTTGAAAAAAGCGACACCAAAAACTTTTATGTATCTTTGTTCTAATCAGCTTTTAGCATCTTTCGGGCAACCTCCAACAGCTCGTCGTACTGCTCTGCCGTAATCTTGCCTTGCTCCGAAAATGCAGTCAATAACTGCGCTGGAGAGTTGTCGAAAAACCTAGCCGCAATCGACTGCGTCAATCCGCTACGATACTCCTCCTTGCTCACAATGGCATAGTAACGGTGGTTCTTGCCAAATGTTTCGTGAGCCACAAATCCTTTGTTTTCGAGGATTTTGATAACTGTCGCAATTGTGGTCTTTGCCGGACGTGGCTCTTTGAACTGCTCGATAATCTCGCCCAAAAAAGCCTGTTTGAGTGTCCAAATAATCTGCATAACCGAGTCCTCTGCTCGTGTTAGTTCCGTAAACTCTTTTTTCTTCATCTTCTTAACTTATTCTATTTTTTTTAATGCTTTTTCTATTGCTTCAGCGCATTTTTGTAGATTTAACTCGGTGTAACCCACACTACCATACTCTATCGTACCATCACGACCCACTAATACAGAACGAGGTACACCTTGAGTTGCATAGAGTGACAGAATCTCTCTCTTGGGGTCAATTCCTGTCATACTACTCAAATATGAGTAGAGCTCCTTGCCTCTATCCGTTGCAAAAAATGCATCTAATTTCTCTTTAGTGTCTGAACAAGCAATTGGTAGGAAAACAAAATCGCTATTATCGGCAAATCGCTCTAAAATCAGTTTTGGTAACGCTTCTGGAGCAAGTTCAACAAGACAGGGAGCACACCAGCTACCCCAAAATGTAATAAGTACTATTTTCCCTCGCAACTCACTAAGTTTTAGCTCCTCTCCTTCATACATCGTAAGAGTAAATTCTGCTGCTTTGTCACCCTCTTTGAGTAGCGTAGTTTGATTATACTGCTCCTCTATCACTTTATTAACAGCATTTTGTATTCTCTCGTTTTTGCTCTTTTGCTTAACAGCCTCGTTAGTTGAACGCTTCTCAATGTCACTTAACGTCACTCCCTCTCTGAGCTTTATATCCATTGTAGGAACTCCGTCGATAACAGACTTTGTCATCGACTCTATCTCCTCCGATTTAATAATAGTCATCAACTCTTCTCGTGCTTTTGTGCCGTTAACTCGTAGTACGTAATTCTGCGCACACACACCAACAACATTAAGCAACATTACAACTAGCAGCAATAATTTTTTCATAATGACTCTGGTTTTTTGATTGTATCTAAGTTTTCTGCCACAAATATAAAACTAATAATTTAGTTATACAACTATTTTGATAGTTTTTTAAAGTTATTTTAATCTCCAACTAGTTGAAAATACAAAAAAGTGTCGTAAACACTACATTTACAACACTTTTAATTAGTTATATATTTTTTATTTTATTCGGATTTTAGGTTTTTCGATGGGTTTTCGTTGGCTCTGCTCCACGACTGGAGCGTCACAACGCCTAGAGTTATCAACCACACAATCGCTACGCCTGCCACAAAAACCCACCAGCTCAACTCCGTGCGGTAGCTAAAGCCACCCAACCAAGCTCTAACGCCAAAGTACGCAAAAACTCCTCCTAGCAGAGAACAAACCGACAGGATAACCAAAAACTTGCTGTTAAGACGTACTAAAACTTGTGCTGTTGTCGAACCAAAAACCTTGCGAACAGCTATCTCCTTACGGCGGAACTGCACCTCGAACGACACAATACCAAAAATTCCCATCAACGATATAACAACCGACAGCAGCGATGCCCAACTAATAAGCGAAGCCGTCTGCTGCTCCTGCCGATAAGCCAACTCGAAACGTTGGTCGGGCAGCTGCACCTCAACGGGATAGGTAGGGTCAATCTTATCGGCCGCTTGTTTAATAGCTTCAACTACCTTATCTCCATCGCCCGAATAACTAACAAATACAAAAGGCATAGTGGTTTTATACTCAAATTCCGCTTCAACCACAAAAGCAAATGGTTCGATTGGAAACTGAAGAGTTCTAATATTAAAATCCCTCATCACACCAACTATTCTCATATCCTCGCCAAAACTATAGGTCAAGTCAATACCAAACATCTTCATTGCACGTTCATTGAATAGATAGTTGTGTAAATATTCGCTCTGCAACTCATCTTGACGATTAGTGTAGCGACCATCAATAAGCTCAATGCCCATCAACTGCGCAAAATTCCAACTAACAGGTATCACTCCGTAGCTATATTCAACCGAATTAATATCGTTAGCCCAACCTTGCATATCATTGCTCACCCCAAAATCTTCGCTTGAAAATGCAACGTCTTCACTCATAGGACTCTCTCTACGCATTGTTTCACGTAACTCTTTTTGTTTAATTAATTCGCAGCCTC
>CAMTOL010000041.1 GCA_947074135.1 uncultured Rikenellaceae bacterium | reverse complement strand
TTAAAGATTGATAGAGTTTTTCGTCGTGCAGAGTGAGGGTATCGGCATTAAATGTGAGGCGCCCTGCTGCTCTTGCTGGGAAGGTTAGTTCGTCTCGGTCGGTTTGATCAAGAGAGAGAGCTGGATGGACAGCCTGTCCTATTTGGTTATCATCGTAGGGGTCAATATAAAATGCATAGCTACCCCCAGCCTCTGGCAGTGAGCTAACATTTGAGGTCACAACTGGACACATCGACAGTATAGCCTCGGTTACAGGCAGTCCGAATCCCTCATAAAACGAAGGATAGACCATACAACGAGCCGCCGTATAAAACGCTTGAAGAGTGCGCATCGAACTTACACCTTCAATTATCTCCACGTAACCAGCAACATCAAGTCGTTCAATCTCCTCCATACATTTTTTATGATAGCTACCACCACCACCACCAATAACCACTAACGGCACTCTTTTATCCAGCTCAATAGTGGCGAGAGCTCGAATAACTCCGAGCAGATTTTTGCGAGAATTGATAGAGCCTACATAGAGAATATAATCGCTACTAACTCCATATTTATCAACAACTTTGCGAGCTTCGTCCAGTGGCATCATCTCATAAAATTGAGGGTTAATTGCCTGATATATAACCTCTATTTTTGATGAATCAACCCCAAAGAACTTCACAATATCGCTTTTCGTACTCTCAGATATTGCAATAATCTTATCCGAAACTTTGCACGAGTGCTTATATTTAACACCATAAATCAATCTTTCGACTAGCGGAAACATATCGGGAAAGGTTTTGTAGCACACATCGTGGATAGTGACAACACTTTTGACCCCAGTTTTTGCTATTCCAAAAGGCATATCGTGGCTCAGTCCGTGATATATATCCAAGTTTGTTGCTTTGATATCTCGGCACATACCTTTGGCTCGCCAAAGAGGAGATTTGCTAGAGGGGCGAACTATTTCGTATTTTTCGCTCAGAAAATCTATAGCTTCAGCGTTATCGCTGGTTTTTTCGGCAAAGAGGAGGTATTCATTTTCTGTAAAACGTTCTTTGAGATTGCCCACAAGTGTTCGTGAGTAGTTTCCAAGTCCCGTAAAGTTGCGAAACAGCCGTTTTGCATCAAATCCTATTCTCATCTCCAACCTTTTATTATGTTATTTAAAAATTAAGAGTTAAAAACTGCGAATCATTAATATCTACTTATCGCAGTCTATCAATGAATTCGTAATTTTCAACTCTTGTTTAATTAATTATCTTGTGCCGATGCCAAACGTTCTGCATTTTCAGCAATAATCAACTTGTCAATTACCTCGTCCAAATCGCCATCCATCACAGCACTCAAATTATAAGAAGTATAACCAATACGATGATCAGTCATACGTCCTTGAGGATAGTTGTACGTACGAATCTTTGCCGAACGGTCACCAGTTGACACCATTGTCTTACGCTTCGACGAAATCTCGTCCAAATATTTCTGATACTCCAAGTTATAGATACGTGTGCGCAACTCCTCGAACGCCTTATCATAGTTTTTGAGCTGTGATTTCTGGTCTTGACACTGAACCACAATACCTGTTGGAATGTGAGTTAGGCGAATAGCCGAGTAGGTAGTATTAACCGACTGACCACCAGGACCACTAGCACAGAAAGTATCTTTTCGGATATCTTCAGTCTTAATCTCAACATCAAACTCTTCAGCTTCAGGAAGCACTGCAACCGAAGATGCAGAAGTATGGACACGACCTTGAGTTTCGGTTTGTGGCACACGTTGTACACGATGCACTCCCGACTCATACTTCATAATTCCATAAACACCCTCGCCAGTAACCTTGAGAACTACCTCTTTGTAACCACCAGCAGTTCCTTCACTCTCTGAATTAATCTCCGTTTTCCAACCTCGACGCTCACAGAATTTTTGATACATACGCAATAGGTCGCCAGCAAAGATAGCAGCCTCGTCGCCACCAGCTCCACCACGAATCTCAAGAATCGCATTTTTTGAGTCTTGAGGATCGGCAGGAATAAGCATTAGCTTGATTTGCTCCTCCATAGGTTCAATCGTTGGTTCAATCTCATCGATTTCGCCACGAGCCATTTCACGCATATCCTCATCCTTTTCGCTCGCCAAGATATCCTTAGCTTCTTGAAGGTTCGAAAGTGCGATTTTGTAGGTATTTCCGAGTTCAATGATTGGTTGAAGCTCTTTATACTCTTTATTAAGGGCAATGTATCGTTTCATATCCGCCATAGCTTCAGGCGACACTACCTCTTCCGAAATCTTTTCAAACCTCGTGAAGATACCCTCCAATTTTGTAATCAATCTATTATCCGACATTTTTATATAAAATTAATTTCACTTCCTATTATAACACCACTACCCCATCTTTAACACGAGGCACGGTGTTGTATAAATCTCTACGCAGACAGTACTCCACATCGTCCGCCATTCCCATCGAGAGCAGTCTGTGATAGTGTCCATTATGTTGCATAGCATCTCTTAGATTATCAGCATAACGTTCATAAACATCTTTTGCCCACCAAGCCACATCACTTAGTTCAACCGTATGATTTTGTTCCAACAACGAAACTATATAACCAGCACAAAGGGTATCTTCGACCGAGAATCTATTACCACGTCCCGAACAGAAAAGCACTATATCTCGCCCACACTCCCACAGAGCCTCGCTTGCAGCCTTTGCATTGAGCATCGAAGCCACAAAGACCGCACTAGCATCATTACCGACAGCCAGCTCCAACGATCGAGTACCATTTGTTGTGCTCATCACGATAGTTGCATCTTTAATACTCTTATCTTTATAGCTTAGAGGCGAATTATCTAGTTCAAAACCCTCAATTCTTAGCATTTTACGTTCACCTCCCAACAAGACACTCTCTCCACCAGCGACCAATCTATCACGCATCTCAACACTCTGTTCTACCGTTGTAAGTGGAATTAATCTCTTTGCACCGCACTCCATTGCAGTACAAATACACGACGTTGCTCTAAAAACATCAATTACGGCAACCGTTTTACCCTCAATTCTGCTATGTTCAGCCTCGATTGGGGTAAGTATTATATCAACATTCATACAATTTCTCTATTTGTGTACATAGTAAGGTATTCTACCCAACTCTGCTTTAATCTCCATCACAATTGGACCACGGAAACGTTTACCAGTGTCATCAGTCCACACTCCACGAGGAAGTCGAACCACTCGTTTGCCATCACTACTCAAGATAGGAGCTACCAAAAATTTAGTCCCAATCAAAAACTGGTCATTACAATCTGCAAATCCCTGTTTTGGGTAGTTATACTCAATTGGTCGAAGTATCGGTTCACCTGTTTTTGCACTCTCTTTAGCGAGTGCCATAATATAAGGTGCAATTTCGGTATGCAGTCCAGCCGCTTTTTTTACGTGAGCCAAATTTTCAGGCGACAGTACTCTCCAAGGCGCAACCGAGAACTGCATCATTGGCATTAGTGCTGAGGCCTGAGCCCAGCGTACCATCAACTCTTGATTGAAATTTTCAGCAGTCACACCCTCGAACGAACTATATTCGCCACCACCAATCATATCTGGACAGGTGTATGGGTAACCAAGCATCGATGCTGCCAACATTTCGGGAATCAACTTTCCAAGTGCCTCCCACGAGTAGCTCTTATCCGCCAATCGTTGTACTGTTCTTTGCGCACCTCCACGCCAAGCTGCTCTAAGCTCCGAATATTCAAACTTATTTGCAAGAGTTTGCCAAGCAGTTGCTTGTTTGTTCGAAGTAGCAACTTCATAGTATTCAAAATCTCCGGCATCGAACTTAAAACCATCAACACCATATTTACTCTGGAGCTCTTTCAATCCACTTTCGAACCAAACCAACGCGTCAGCGTTCAACAAATCAACTTGCGCACTATGCCCATTCCACCATTTAGTAATTATAGGATTACCACTTTCATCTTTAATCAAATAGCCTTTCTTAGAGAGTTCACGATAGGTTGGCGAGTCGGGACTAACAAATGGACACACCCACAACATAACCTTAAATCCCCAATTATGCAACTTATCGACCATTGCTTTAGGGTCGCTGAACTCCTCGGCTCTAAAATCGAAGCTACCATAGTGACGTTGCCAATTGTCGTCAATCATCAGAACTCCGGGCTTAAACCCATTATCAATAATCGCCTTTGCATAAGCCTCAATATCCGCTTGATTTTGGTTATAAGTCATCTCAATCCAGGTATTGAATTGAGGCGCTTCGAAAAATGGAGCTGGAGGCATCTCGCCACTCGGTTTAATATGCTTATTGACAGCTAGCACAAATGCTTCTCGAAGGTTTTTTCCAACTTTAAGTGCCGTTACACTTACTGTTGGGGCGTCAAAATGGAAGATTCTACCATCATATCTCCATTTTACAGGCTCATCTATATATATATAGCGACCATAGTTCGACACGAAGAACGGCATAGCCTGATTTCCAAGATTTTGTCGTGCAAAGTTGTACTCATCTGTTGGTTGAAGCAACGGAAGCATTGCCCCTAATGCTGTATAACCACCCCACCAACGTTCATTGGTTTCAGATGTAACTGTTGACTTAACTTGCGCCACAACACTTGTTGACGCTACTAACGTCATTACAGCTAGAGCAGCTGCAAAAACTCTTAAAACTCTCATAACTCTAATTTTTTCATCAATGTAGCAAAGTACAATATCTTTTCGCCAAACAAACTTTGACACTCTTTACCCCACACTTTATTAGTCAATTCATTAAGTTTGCCATAATCTCCCACCTGCTGACACTCTAATTGAAGCGAGAATGTAAAATTACCTTCGTGTCGTTCACTAAGCACTCTACAAAGCGTCTTTTTGTATGCCACTATGAGTGGCAAGAACTCACTCTGCAACCTTTCGAACCACACATTTTCGACATCTGGTTCTACAACAAATGTTATGTTATAAATATACATTTCTTAATTTATAATGCATAATTCATAATTTAAGAATAATTATGAATTAAATAATGTCAAAGCCAGTGTAAGATTGTAGTGCTTTAGGAATCTTGATACCTTCGGCGGTTTGATTGTTCTCCAACAAAGCAGCTACAATACGAGGCAGTGCCAACGAGCTGCCATTGAGCGTGTGCGCTAACTGAACCTTTTTATCAGCATCACGATAACGCAACTTCAAACGATTAGCTTGAAAACTCTCAAAATTCGAAACACTTGAAACCTCCAACCAACGCTCTTGAGCAGCACTCCAGACCTCGAAATCGTAAGTCAGCGCACTTGTAAAGCTCATATCGCCACCACACAAACGCAAAATACGGTAAGGCAACTCCAACTTCTTCAAAATACCCTCAACGTGAGCCACCATAGCGTCCAAACGCTCGTAAGAGAGAGCAGGATCTGCAACTTCCACAATCTCAACCTTATCGAACTGGTGCAGACGGTTCAGACCTCTAACATCCTTACCATACGAACCTGCTTCACGACGGAAACAAGGAGTATAGGCTGTCATTTTGATAGGTAAATCCTTACCATCGACAATTACATCACGAAATATATTAGTTACGGGCACTTCGGCTGTTGGAATCAGATAGAAATTATCTTCGGTACAATGGTACATTTGACCCTCTTTATCAGGCAATTGACCAGTACCAAAACCGCTCGCTTCGTTAACCACAATAGGCGGCATCACCTCCATATAACCAGCTTCGGTATTACAATCGACAAAGAAGTTAATAAGAGCACGTTGCAATCTCGCACCTTTTCCCTTATAGACAGGGAAACCTGCACCTGTAAGTTTAACACCAAGTTCAAAATCAATGATATCGTACTGCGAAGTTAGCTCCCAGTGAGGTTTTTTATCATCAGCAAGTTTAGGCATTTCGCCACCCTCTTTAACCACCAAGTTATCTTCGGCGTGTCTTCCTTCAGGCACAATTTCAGCCGCAACATTTGGTAGCGTAACGATTAGCTCGCTCATCTTAGCCGTAGCCTCGCTCATTTGAGCCTCAAGTTCAACACCTTGCGTTTTAAGCTCCGCAACTCGCTCTTTTTTAGCGTTAGCCTCCTCTTGTTTACCACTTTTAAACAACACTCCAATCTCTTTGGCTATCGCGTTTTGCTCTGCTTGAATAGCATCCAGAGATTGTTGAGCACTTTTACGTGCATCGTCAGCCTCAATTATTTGGTCGATAGTCGCAGCAGCATCAACTCCTTTTTTTGATAGGCGTTTAAGAGTATCCTCTTTAGCGTCTTTAATCTGTTTAATTGTTAACATTTTTCCTTATTTTAATTAAGAATTAAAAACTCATTAATAAATGAAAGTTTTGAGCAACTCAACTTTTCATTTTTAATTTTTAATTTTAAGTTTATCGATTGCGTATTGTTTTGTAACTCTAAATGTTTTACGATCACTGCTTGGTATCTCGTACATTGCGTCGAGCATTATCATCTCGCAGATTGCACGCAACCCCCTAGCTCCCAACTTCTCTGAAATTGCCTTATCGACAATCATCTCCAACACATCTTTGTCTATCGAAAGTTTCACACCGTCCATCTCAAAAAGCGTCTTATATTGCTTCACAATAGCATTTTTAGGTTCTGTCAGGATTTGCAACAACGCATCTCTATCTAGTGGTTCAAGGTTACAAATCACTGGCATACGTCCCACCAATTCGGGAATCATACCAAACGAGCGAACATCTGCTGCCGTAACGTATTGCAACAAGTTGTCACGATCAATCTCTGCATTTTTGCTTTGTTGACCATAACCAACGACACGAGTATTCAATCGCCCAGCAATTTTACGTTCAATGCCATCGAAAGCTCCACCACCAATAAATAGTATATTACGAGTATTGACTTGAATATATTTTTGGTCGGGGTGTTTTCTACCACCTTGCGGAGGGACATTAACTACTGCACCCTCCAAAATTTTGAGGAGTGCTTGTTGCACACCTTCGCCACTCACATCACGAGTAATCGAAGGGTTATCGCTTTTGCGAGCAATTTTATCAATCTCGTCGATAAAAATTATCCCACGTTCG
Organism: uncultured Rikenellaceae bacterium; assembly: GCA_947074135.1. Classification (GTDB taxonomy): domain Bacteria; phylum Bacteroidota; class Bacteroidia; order Bacteroidales; family Rikenellaceae; genus Mucinivorans. Next base: position 5,333 of record CAMTOL010000041.1, on the reverse strand, counting down.
GCAGCCGCCACATCGTAATCTGCAGCTTGCAACAATCTCGAAATAATACTCTCAACATCCTCGCCCACATATCCCGCTTCGGTTAGTGCTGTAGCATCGGCAATGGCGAATGGAACGCCAAGCATACGAGCAATCGAACGAGCGATGAGGGTTTTACCAGTACCCGTTGGACCGACCAAGAGCATATTGCTCTTTTCCAGCTCCACATCATCTTTACTCTTATGAACAAGACGTTTATAATGGTTATAAACAGCAACTGCAATATGACGTTTCGCCGAGTCTTGCCCAATAACGTATTGGTCTAAAAACTCCTTGATACGAGCTGGTTTATCTTTGCTAATATTTGCCTCAATTTTTTGCGTAATTGCTCCCTTGCTTTTTTCGTGTTTCGACACTTCGGTAGTTTCTACCATATCGTAAGCAGCCTCTGCACACTCATCACAAATGTTACCCCACTGTCCACGAATAAGCATTTTAACTTCCGCTTCGTCACGTCCACAAAACGAACAAGTAAGTCCCGTTTTATTTTTTGCCATTATTTTTTTCTCTTTTCTATCACACTATCAATTAGACCATAGCTAACCGCTTCGTTAGCAGTCATCCAAAAATCACGATCTGCATCTTTTTCGATTGACTTAATCGATTTGCCACTGTGCGACGATAGTATTTCGTACAGTTCACGTTTAGTTTGTGCAATATGACGAGCCGTAATCTCGATATCGGAAGCTTGCCCCTCGACACCTCCAAGCGGTTGGTGAATCATCACTCGAGAGTGAGGCAATGCTTGACGTTTTCCTCTCTCTCCAGCCGTCAACAAAACCGCACCCATCGAGGCAGCCATACCAGTACAAATTGTACGAATATCACACTCAACCAACTGCATAGTGTCGTAAATGCCTAGTCCAGCACTTACAGAACCTCCTGGCGAGTTGATATAAAGAGTAATATCACGACTAGGGTCTGTACTTTCGAGAAATAGGAGTTGTGCTTGGATAATATTTGCCGCATCATCGTTGATAGGGGCACCTAGAAAGATGATTCTATCCATCATCAATCGAGAAAATACGTCCATTTGAGCAACGTTTAGTTGTCGCTCTTCAATAATTGTTGGCGAAACATAACCAGCAGTTACTCTGCTATAATTGTGCAGCTTAAGAGAAGAAATCCCCTCCGAAAGTGCATATTTTTTAAAGTCGTTCATATAAAATTAGCTTAGTACGGAAAAACAATAAAAAGGTCAAAAGAAACAGTGTCTTTTACTTTTATTTGCAATAATACATTACGTCATCGGAAACAAAGTTTCCATAAAGTTTCTTGGTTCTTCTATTCAACCTTACCGTTTGTGGCAAAGTTGAATGGGAAAACCAAATATTTTTATTGACAAACCTCTATTAAAGTTAGTTCTAAACAGTTGTCAAATTAATGATTAGACAACGCTATAAGAATTTTTATTTTCAACAAGGCAGTATAATCACCAATGTCGCAACTATTTTTCTTGCATCATTGCAGAGAACTGCTCAACAGTCATCTTCTTCTCCTTAACCGATACTTTGGCAGCAATAGCCTCAACCGACTTCTTCTCGCCTACACGGTCAAAAATCTTACGAGCCTCCTCCTTGTTCGAAAGAATTTGTTTAGCATAGTTCTCCAACATATCGTCAGCAACCGATGCCATACCATAGTAACGGAACTGCATCATCGCCATATTCTTAGCCTCTGCAACTACATCAGCCTCTTCGATTTTCAAATCGTTAGCCTTAACAACCGCACGTTTTACCAAATCCCACTTCATCATCTTAACAAACTGAGGGAACTCCTCTTCGATTTGCTCCATAGTGAATTTGCCTTCGTTGATTGAGTATAACCAACGTTTTAGGAACTCCTCAGGAAGTGTAAGGTTAGTTTTTTCAAGAGCATAGTCACGAACGTTGTCTTCCCATTTGAACTCAGTTTGAGATGCAAGTTCAGCCTCAACATTTGCTTTCATCTTAGCTTCAAACTCTTTCTTGGTTTTCACATCGCCCTCTGGGAACGCCATTGCCAAAAACTCATCGTTAATTTCTGGGTTTTTGAACGTACGAATTTGAGTAATTTCAAGTTCGAACTCTGGATTAACCTCCGCCAACTCCTCAGCCTTAACCGATAGGATTGAAGCACGTTGTTTTTCGTCTTTGTATAGTTCGTTGATGTTAACGTTCATTTTATCGCCAACTTTTTTACCGATAAATGGCGCACGCTCGTCGTCTGACATCGAAATTAGACCAACATAAGCATCTTCAAGGCGCATATCTTTGTTATCAAGAATAACCGTCAAAGCCTCCTCTTTCTCAACTACCTCAACATCTTCGAGTTTGCCAAAGCGACGTAGGAAGTTGTCTGTGTAACCCGTAATCATCTCTGCATCAGGAGTAACAACGATTTTTTCTACTTTATCTTTTTCCGAAAACTCAACGTTCACCTCAGGAGCAAGACCAATTTCGAAAACAAACTCAAACTCTTCAGCGTTGTCGAAATCCAATTTAGGTTGGCTTTCGGCTGGCATTAAATCACCGATTGGTTCGATAGCTTCGGTTTTAAGAAATTCGAAAGCAGCTTCAGTAGCAACATTGTATGATGTATCGACAAGAGTTGACTTGCCATACATTTTTTGCACTAAGCCTTTAGGAGCCATACCTGGACGAAAGCCAGGAATTTGCGCTTTTTTACGATATTCTTTGAGTTGTTTTTCTACTTTTTCTGCATAATCTGCTTTTTCTACTACAACCGATAGTAGGGTTGTTTGACCAGCTTGGTCATTACGAGTAATTTTCATTTGTTTACTTTGATATTATAAATATTTAACTGATTTTCAATATCTTGCAGCAACAATAGCATCTAATTGTCGCTGACGTGGGTATATTAGGGAACAAAGATACAAAAAAATCCTATATTTGCACTCCAATTATTTTTGATTTTTCTTACTGCACTACCTAATTCATTTGGATAGTACACACTTAAAACTAAACCTTAATTGGCTTCAATTTTTTTAACCTAAAACTTTTCACTAAAAATGAAAAAAACACAACCTGCAAAGGCAGTGCCTACTTTTTCGCGTTGGTCGCGCAAGAGCTATGGAGTCTTTGCATCGCTTGGTCGTCAGGTACGCATTGGTGTACTCTCGACTTCGATGCTACTCGTTAGCTTTGACGCACTGTCCGAAGAGGCAGACTCTACCCGTTTGGTACGTATCGAGGCAATTTCGGTATCGTCCACCAGGGTTGCAGCTTCGCCTGGGGCATTGGACGCTCCTCGTGTGGCAGCCGACCCACTAATTATTGAAAACGCACCACTTCAGTCAATCGAGAGTGCGCTGCGTACCCTCCCATTCGCCGACGTTCGCTCACGAGGAGCTCGTGGCGTACAGTCCGACATTTCGCTTCGTGCAGGAAATTTCGACCAAACCTCTATTCTACTCAATGGCGTCAACTTCACCGACCCACGCACAGGGCATCAATCACACTCTCTACCAATTGCCCTAAGTTCAATCAATTCTGTCAATTATCTTTCACACCACATTGCCGTTGGCTCCTACACAGGTGCTTTGGACTATCGTGTTGGCGAGGTTAATCGTCCGTTTTTCAGAGGCGGAGTGACAGCAGGAGGTTTTGGCACCTACTCGATAGAGGCTTCTGGTGGCGTCAAGATTCCACTAGATGGCACACTACCTGAAGAGGTAATCAAAAACATTACTAATGAGGTAACCAAAGAGATTGATAATCCACTACTTAAAAACCTTGCTCGTGAGGTTGCATCAGGGCTTACACGCAAATTTGTAAAAGCTCCACAAAAGAGCCTTTCGTTCTTTGCATCGGCAGCCTACGACCACAGTGACGGTTACACTGCGAATACAGACTACAACCGTCTAAATCTTTACACCAGAACCCAATACACCAACAAAAACCAAACTATCGATTTTCAGCTTGGTTTTCAGTCAATGGATTTTGGGTCAAACAGTTTTTACTCACTCGCTTACCCTGACCAGTGGGAGGCCACAAAGACAGCTCTAACTTCACTACGCTACTCCAACCGTTGGGGCAAATGGAGTTTTGAGGCGGTGGCAAGTTACAGGCTCAACACTGATCGCTTCGAACTTTTCCGCCCAGGCAAAACTACTGCTGCCGATTGGTACACAGGTGGCAACTATCACCTAACCGATAATGTCGGCGTGGCAGCATCGGCGGGATACTACTGGGGAGCTGGTGGAACAACAAGCATCGGCGTCGATTACGCCTATAATCATATTTGGAGTACCGTTTTGGGTGAGAAACTCGATACTCATAAAGTAATCGGAGCGCAATCGTACAACTACGCTAAAGATAGAAATTCAGCCTCTTATTGGCTAAGGCATTTCGTCGTTTTGGGCGATTTCGACCTTTCGGCAGTTGCATCATTGGCACAAAACAGTTTTTCAACCGAACCGTTGGGTGGAGTTTCGGTTGGCTACACTTTTTTACGTGGCTTTAGGGCGCAGTTGGCAGCAGCACGAACTATGCGACTTCCTACTTTCACAGACCTATACTATACAACAGCTACACACATAGGCAACCCAAACTTAGTACCAGAAACGGCTTTTACCTACTCTGCAACACTAAGTTTTGAACGAAAAAGGTGGAGTGCGGTAGCTTCGACATATTATCGTGACGGCAGCAATATTATCGACTGGGTGCAACAACCAGACGATGCTCTTTGGCACTCGATGCAGATTACTAAACTTGGCACACTAGGGGTCGAAGCGGCTTTGAGCTATCACCCTGAACGTGGTTTTGTTCAGTTGCTTTCGGCATCTTATGGCTATACAAATGTCACGAAGAGCAGTGGTGATTATGTTTCACGCTATGCGCTTGATTATATGAAACATAAGGCATCGGCTCAGGGACAGTTTAGATTGGTTAGAGATAAGTTAATCTTGGCAGTGACTGGCACTTTCTATGATAGAAATGGAGAGTACCAGAGTGCGCCAAATGAGCCATTGCAGAACTTTAAGCCCTATTTTCTTTTGGATAGTCGTTTGACTTGGAATTTTTCGAAGTTTTCGCTTTGGGGCGAGTGCAGCAACATTTTGGACACCAAGTATTTTGACTTTGGAGGTATCATAATGCCTTCACGTTGGTTAATGGCTGGAATTTCGGTAAGGCTATAACCACAAAAATCCACTCAAAAAGACTGAAAAAAAATAAAAAAAGCTACGCAAAAAAAACCAAAAGTCATCGAAAACGAAGTTTTAGTCAAAAGTTTTTGGGTTTCCCTTTTTTCATAAAGGGGAAAGTAGAGCGGTTGAACAGAACAAATAATGA
>CAMTOL010000040.1 GCA_947074135.1 uncultured Rikenellaceae bacterium | reverse complement strand
GAACCACGAACAGCCTCGAAATCCATCTGTCTATCCTCTTCGCCTGAGCCGTCAACCCCAAAACCAACTCCTGACACCAACGAAAACTCCTTAAAGGCATCTTGGAGCAACATCTTGTCAATTGTCACAACCGAATCAATCCAACACCTAGCAATCGTTTTGAGCTGTTCCATCGTGATTTTTTCGACATCAACCCCCCACCAATCTTTAATCACACGTTTAGCCCAATACCACTCATAGTAGTAGTAATTCTTGTGAATTGTTTCTATTTCGGAATTAAGTTGCAGTATATCACTAATTTTACCTTTAGTAACTTGTTGCAATATATCGTTTATTACACTTTGAGGAGCAATAAATCCGGCTAAATCTACCCACGCACCTCCCAATTCAGAACGATTGTTAGTAGATAGCACCTGGCGTGCAGTTTTTGCGTTAACTTTCTCCAATTTCTCAAGGCGATTAACTATCGAATTTCCTAGAAATTTATTGATAGCCATTGAGTAGAGTTTAATTCCACGTTCAAGTGCCGAGCGGCTAATTTTAGTACCTCTATATGAGTAACTCACACTCGAAACGCCTGACAAATCCTCCATCTCTTTCAAACAAGCTACCCCGTTTAACATCTTACCCACAGTATATGGGCTGAGCAGATTAAAGTTGATACAATCAAGCAATCTTGCTCCTTTACGTTTATCGCGTTTAGGCCACTTCATCGTATCACGAATCGTTCCGACACTTTTGAGGTTAACCCCAGGCGAGAGGTTAGTTTGGTCGTTACGTTCGATAAGGTATGAGAAGGGCATATCCGTTGTATCGCTATGCGCCGAGTGACGACCCATAACCAACGAGAACGCTCCAATCCTAGCAGGCCAGAGTATGTAGCTATCACTCGTTGTTTTACTTCCACGCTCCACTACCCCTTGATGGATAGGTCCAAGTTTATACATATGGTTGCTTTGGTTGCTACCGCTACCCGCATTGAGGAACGAATAGATACCTGCAATCAACAGACTAGATTTATGCATAGTAACGGTGTAAGGTCCTGCAAAGACTGCACAGGCCTCCCCATTTTCGAACTGGCAGTTCGCGAATAGCAGTGTATCGTGTGCAGAGAAGAGGTTTGCAACCGTACTGCCTTGACCTACAAATACAGAGTGTAATGTCGATCCCGAATCGACTACCGAAGCGTTACAGAATATAAAGTCGTGTGCTATGACATTGACACCAACTCTGACTGGGGCATCAGCGGTAGAGTTTACCGAGCCATTAACTAGCTCCGAAGCTCCTTCTACAACCGAAAATTCGCCAAATCTAACCTCCTTTATTGTTCCGCAGTTAGTAATTATTGAGTTTCTACCTATTGTTCCCCTCGACGACGTAACACTCTTAGTATAGTTCTCTATTAGAGATTCAATCGCATTAACGACCTTACTCTGATAGCGATAAACAGCTAAGATATAGGCAAGTTGGGCAGTTAGATAGTCAAAAATAGCGACCTCACGTCCGCCGCTTTCGCAAATAACGCTAACCCTTACACCATTACCAAAACTACTCTCGCCTACAACCTCCAATTTATTAACATTGGCAATATAGACACCTTCGGCAATATCGTATGATGAGATATAGCCATTGATATTTTCGATAAGGCACTCATCGCCGATAGTGCAATTCGCAATTGTTGCGTTATAGACACCAGTTGGTTTAAAAACCGATTTCCCTATCTCAATCTGATTACAAAACTCGCCCAAACTAACGTCACCCGAAAAGTGTACTCTTCTAACTCTATCAGTACAGAATCCATCTTTTACCTCTACTCTACTCCAGTCGGTTGCCGTACAAGCATTTAGCTCAAGTGCTATAATCTCATCTTTTGTCAGTTTGCGATACATCATTGGATTAAGGAATTAAATATTTATTCTTAAATTATGCATTAAGATAGGTTACATTCTTTCGGGCAGTTCAATACCTAGCAGTGCCATAGCTTTGCGAAGCATCAGTGCCACTTGAGCCGAAAGCGCAAGACGGAAAGCCTTATCAGCCTCCGCAACACCCTCTTTTAGTATTGGGTTGTCGTGGTAGTAACCATTATACTCTTTCGACAGTTCGTAGCAGTAAGCTGCAATAACCGATGGTGAATGTTCAGCAGCAGCCTCGCTAAGGGTTGAACCAAAGTCCGAAAGCAGTTTCACAAGCTCAATCTCCTTAGCATTCAAGACATATCCTTCGATTGCTTTAAGGCTCGTTTGAGCGTCCATCTCAACTCCTGCACGACGACCAAGCGAACAGATACGAGCGTGAGTATATTGAATAAATGGCGCAGTGTTACCATTAAAGTCGATACTTTCGGCAGGATTAAAGAGCATAGTCTTTTTAGGGTCAACCTTCAGTATAAAGTATTTCAGTGCACCAAGTCCGATAAGGCGAGAGATTGCATAGCTCTCCTCCTCGCTCAATCCATCTAACTTACCTAGCTCTGCACTCATTTCACGAGCATCGTCAATCATTGCCGCCATTAGGTCATCTGCATCAACAACTGTACCCTCTCTCGACTTCATTTTGCCGTTAGGTAGCTCTACCATACCGTAAGAGAGGTGATAGATAGCATCGCTCCAGTCGTACCCCAACTTTTTAAGGATAAGTTTCAATACTTGGAAGTGATAATTTTGCTCATTACCAACAACATAAGTCATATCGTCGAATTTCCACTCCTCATATCTTTCGAGTGCTGTCCCTAGGTCTTGGGTCATATAGACGCTAGTACCGTCGGCACGAAGCAGTAGTTTTTCGTCTAATCCATCGCCAGTTAGGTCAATCCACACCGAGCCATCTTCTCTGCGATAGAAAACGTTACGATTAAGTCCATCTTCGACCAATTTCTTACCCAATAGATATGTATTTGACTCGTAGTATGTTTTATCGAAGCTTACGCCCATCTCTTTGTAGGTTTTGTCGAAGCCTTCGTACACCCAGCCGTTCATAGTTTTCCATAGTCCAACTACTTCGTTATCTCCTTGCTCCCATTTTACGAGCATATCCCCAGCCGCTTTGAAGATTGGTGCTTCACGTTTAGCGTCATCTTCGCTCATACCGCCAGCAACTAACTCTGCAACCTCTTTTTTGTAGTGTTTGTCATACTCAACATAGTATTTACCTACTAGGTGGTCACCTTTCATTGAACTAGACTCAGGAGTTTCGCCACCGCCATAGCGTTGCCACGCAATCATCGACTTACAGATATGAATGCCTCGGTCATTTACTAGGTTTACTTTAACTACTTTGTTACCAGCAGCCTCTAGTATATTTGCAACCGCAAATCCTAGTAGATTGTTGCGAACGTGCCCTAGGTGGAGTGGTTTGTTGGTATTTGGGGAGCTGTACTCAACTACAACTGTACGACCAGTAGGTTTGCCCATTCCGAAGCGTTCGTTAGATGTGATATCGCTAAGTACTCCGTTCCAGAAGCTAGTTTGTAGTGATAAATTTAAAAAACCTTTGATAACGTTGAAGTCGGTTATAACTTCGCAATTAGTTTTGAGCCATTCGCCGATTTCGTTGGCTGTGGCTTCTGGGTTTTTGCGTGAAGTTTTGAGCAGTGGGAATGTGACTAGCGTGTAGTCGCCTGTGAACTCTTTACGAGTTTTGCTAACTTGCAGGTCTATACCCTCTGCACCATAGAGTGCTTTTACTGCTTCATCGCAGTACTCTTTAATTTTGTTTTCGATATTCATTGTTAAAGTATATAAATCAATTCTTAAAATTTCGAGCAAGTGGAAAAAACAACCGTCCTCATTTAGAGAGGTTAAACAGTAAAAGTTTTTGGTGCAGCTTTTTCCAAAAAGCTGCGACGAGAGACTGATTATAGTAATAACATAAAATCCAATCCACAAAGCGCAATTGCAAAGCAATTGTAAGACCTGCGAAGCATCTATAAAAATTACTTTATCCGACCTCTAAGGTCTTACAAATCCTGCGGATTGGAGTCTACCCTGAGCGAAGTCGAAGGGCTTTTGGGAATTGGACTATGTGTCATTGCTCTAACACCGCCCGCCATCGTGACTTTTTGAAAAAAGTCACCCAAAAACTTTTAATGTTTAACCTCTCTGAAAAATCAGTCTATTTCAGTTGTTGCATATCTAGTAGTTTACTGTACAGACCGCCTGCCGCTACCAACTCTTGATGCGTGCCACTCTCAACTACCCTACCACTCTCAACAACCACTATCACATCTGCACTCGCAATAGTACTCAACCTATGAGCAATAACCAACGACGTGCGACCCTCTAACAACTTCGACAACGACTCCTGCACCAAACGTTCGCTCTCAGTATCTAACGCCGAAGTAGCCTCATCTAGTATCAAAATTTCAGGATTACGCAACACCGCTCTGGCTATCGACAACCGTTGACGCTGACCACCGCTCAACTTAACTCCCCTATCTCCAATATTGGTTGCAAAGCCATTTTCGGTCTGTTCGATAAACTCCAACGCATTGGCAATTCGAGCCGCCTCTTTGACCTGTTCAAAGGTCGCCTCCTCGTTACCCATACGGATATTACCCTCAATCGTATCGTTGAAAAGTATCGTTTCTTGCGCCACAATACCCATCTTAGCCCTGATGCTCTCAATCTTATAATCCCTCACATCACGTCCATCAACCATCACCGCACCACTTTGAGGATCATAAAAGCGAGGAATAAGATCTGAAATCGTGCTTTTACCACCACCCGAAGGTCCAACCAAAGCAACGGTCTGACCTCTTTTAACAGTAAAACTTATTTTGTGCAGAATCTCACGCTCCTCATAAGCAAACGAAACATTATCGAAGCGAATTTCGTCCGAGAAATCGACCAAATCTACAGCTTCCGGTTTATCTTTAATCTCAATCGGAGTATCAATCAGTCCTAGCACACGAACTCCAGCCGCAATACCTTGATTGATAGCACCAAAAGCATCGGCAATAGCACGAACTGGACGTGTGACCTGCGAAAAAGCCGCCAAATAGGCAAAGAAACTAGCCGCATCCAACTCGCCTGTAAGTATCATATTACCTCCATAGACCAATATAATGGACAACGAACTAATACCGAGCGTTTCGCTCATAGGCGATGCCAACTGTTGACGAGCAGCAATATGACGCTGAATTTTCGAAAAGATCCCATTTTGTTTCTTAAACTTATCGGCAACATAATCAGTTGCATTGTAGCCTTTAACCGTCTTGATACTACCCAACGACTCGTCAAGCGTCGAAACCAGCTCCCCAAACGCCTCTTGTCCTTCAGTCGCTGCGCGACGAAGTTTCTTAACGATATAACCTATACAAAATGCTATAAGGGGAAGTACAGCAATGGTAAAAAGCGTGAGTTTACCCGAAATGCTAATTAACATAATGAGGTATCCTACCATTAAGAGCGGTTCACGAAAAATCACTTGCAGGGTACTTGTCACACAAAACTGCACAACCTGAACATCGGAAGTAATCTTGCTAATTATATCGCCCTTGCGCTCCGAACTAAAAAAGTTCACTTGCAAACGAATTACCTTATCGAAGGTTGTATCACGCAATTTTTGAAGTGTATTTATACGCAAATTCTCCATTATTCGCTGCGCAAGATAACGGAAAGTATTGCTCAGCACCACGATTATTACCACCATAAACGAGAGCAACAACAAAACATCCTTTACATTATAACCCTCGCCAAATATATCGAACAACCAGTAGTTTATAAGTTGTTGAAGGTAGCTCATTGAGAGCGAAAACTCAGGTGCTTTCTCCACAATGCTCATCATTGCTTCGGGGTCGAACATCGTTTTGATGATTGGTATGAGCATCACATAGATAAAGGTATTAAACAGGGCGTGAAGCACCATACAGATTGCATAGGGCAGCGCATAACGAGAGTAGGGCTTGCCAAAGGAGAGTATTCTAAAATATGTTTTCATTTTATGCTATTAAATCGCAAAGGTACAAAAAAAGAGCGTATATTTGCACCCAAATTACTTAGAATCTGTTTAGAATTTTAAAATCAAAACAGATTATTAAAGAGTACATACTGACTAAAATAATCAAATGGGACGCAAAAAACAGAAATATCCCCTAATCGAAGAGCTCAAAATCACAGATATAGCTGCCGAGGGCAAAGCCCTAGGACGTGTTGACGATAAAGTACTATTCGTTGCTGGAGCGGTAGTTGGCGACGTGGTTGACGTACAAATCAACTCTTCGCGCCGCCGTTTTATGGAGGGATATATAGTAAGGTTTGTAGAACGTTCACCACTTAGAGTCGAACCATTCTGCACTGCTTTTGGCGAGTGTGGCGGCTGCAAATGGCAGATGCTACCCTACGCCGAACAACTAAAATTCAAACAACAACAGGTCGAAGACCAACTAACTAGACTTAGTAACGGCACGCCAATTCCTGCCATAAATCCAATACTTGGCAGCGAGAAAACTGAATTTTACAGAAATAAACTCGAATTTACATTTTCGAACAAACGCTGGGTAACCAAAGCAGAAGTGGCAAGTGGTGCAGAACTAAGCTCTGGCGGAGGGCTTGGATTTCATATCCCCGGTATGTTCGACAAAGTAATAGACATCGAGAAATGTCACCTACAAGGCGATCCTAGCAACGAAATCCGCAATGCCGTTCGTAGCTTCACTCTTGGCAAAGATGGATTTGAGTACTACAACCTACGCTCGCACGAGGGGCTGATGCGCAACCTAATTGTTCGCACCACCTCGACTGGTGAAGTAATGGTAATCGTGGTCTTTGCAAAAGATGACCAAAACGAGCGAGTGGAGCTACTGGAGTATCTAAAAAGCACTTTTCCGCAAATCACTTCTCTCTGCTACATCATAAACTCAAAACTCAATGACTCGATTGCCGACCAAACAGCAATCTGCTACCACGGCACACCATACATAATGGAAAAAATGGAGGAGTTGAGCTTTAGAATCAACCCTAAATCGTTCTACCAAACCAACTCCGAACAGGCATTTGAACTATACAAACAAACTAGAAGAATGGCAGCTCTAACTGGCTCAGAGGTGGTTTACGACCTCTACACTGGAGCTGGAACAATTGCCAATTTCGTTGCCCACCAAGCTAGTAAAGTTGTTGGGATTGAGTATGTTGAGGAGGCTATCGTTGATGCTCGCGAGAATTCACGCCTCAACGGCATTGGAAACACCGTTTTTTATGCAGGCGATATGAAAGATGTGTTGACTAGGGATTTTATCGAGCGCAACGGACGACCTGATGTGATGATTGTTGACCCTCCACGTGCTGGTATGCACGAAGATGTTGTCAATGTCATTCTTTTTGCCGAACCCAAGCGTATCGTTTATGTAAGTTGCAACCCTGCAACCCAAGCACGCGACTTGGGGCTACTAGCGACAAAATATAGAGTCACAGAGGTTCAACCTGTCGATATGTTCCCACATACCGCACACGTTGAAAATATAGCCCTCTTAATTCACATTTAATTGCGAGTTATAAATTTGAATTAGTAATGTGGTGTAAATCAAAAATATTTATAGCAACTACAACTATATGGTTACTAGCTTTTTCGCTGATGCCTAGCGAAACTGTAGCGCAAAAAAACGGCGGTATTCTGCATGGTACAATTGAACAAATTGAAACAACAAAGCGTGAGGCAAAGAGACTTAGCGTAAAACGTAGTGAGGTGCCTATCGAGAACAGAGAAGCGCTATATCGGTTTGCCGAGAACTTGTATAACGCCTCCTCGATCAACCGCCCAATTCGAGTTGCCGTGCTTGGCGATTCATTTATCGAAGGAGATATCTTCACACAAGACCTCAGAGAGCTATTTCAATTAAAGTATGGAGGTAGAGGTGTGGGGTTTGTTCCTATGGCTTCAGAGATAGCAGGTTTCAGAAGTAGTGTTAAACATAGTTTCTATGGATGGAACACTCACTGCGCAACAACAGCCTCTCGTCGAAGAGATTATACTATTTCGCTCAATACCTTTACAACAGATAGTAACGCAACTTCAAGATATAGAGGTAGCACAACTCACAAAAAAAATAATAACTTTGCTAGTGCACAGCTACTCTTTATGAGCAAAGGAGAGTCTAAGATTCGCACTCAGATTAACAGAGAGAGCAAAGAGGAGTACACTATTAATCCTAGCGACAAACTACAGCTACTCACACTAAGCTGCGACACTATCACCTCAGTCGAGTTTTCTGTTGTTTCGCCTCGAGGTTTCACCGCTTATGGGGTCTATCTCGACGATTTCAGTGGTGTCTGCGTTGACAACTACTCAACAAGAGGTAATTCAGGTATTCCGCTTCGTTCGACAAATGCCGAACTCATAGCTCAAATGAACGAACTGTTGCCCATTGATCTTATCATATTGGAGTACGGACTAAACTCAACCGACACAAATACGACAAGCTATACATATTATATTGAACAGATGGAGCTCGTAATTGAGCACCTCAAAGAGGCACTTCCTAACTGTGCCATACTTGTAATGAGCGTTTCGGATAGAGTTTACAGAGGTGCAAATGGTTGGCAGACGATGCCAGGAATTATATCAATGTCAAAAGCACAGAGGGAGTTGGCTAGAAAGTGTAATGTTGGTTTTTGGAACACTCTCGAAGCGATGCAGCTAAGAGGTGGTATTAGGGAGTTTGCTCGAAAAGGCTGGGCTGCACAAGACTATACTCATCTTTCAAGTCGTGGAGGACAGGTGATAGCTGAAATGTTTTTTGACTCTATAAGAGAGCTTTGCGATGAATTTGAAAGTCTATATTATTAGTGCAGTAACAACACTGTTTCTGTCGATTGGGTGCGCTTCGGCAACCACTCAATCAGCTGAGGTTATCGAGGAGCGTTTACCCAATATCGATTCCGCTTTTATTGCCTCTTACGACTTTGCCGACCCAAACACTGCAATTTACGACCCGAAAGGCATTCTTAACTCATTCTACACGCTTCTTGATAGCATTCCAACAAAGGGCGAAGTTGTGTCGATTGTTCATTTCGGAGATTCACACATTCAGGGCGGCTATATAACAGAGGCTATTATGCGTCGTTTTGCACGAGATTATGGGAGTGCTGGTCGAGGGTTTATATCGGCTCACAAACTTTCAGGCAAGAACGAGCCTCGCGACTACTCACTAACTGCCACACGCACCCCACAACACAGCTCCACAATTGCTAAGTGGCAAGGCGAAGGGCTCAATGCTGGAGTCAATGGCATCGCTATTCGCAGCCTCCCGAACACAACCTACGGGGTAAAACTATTTGAGCTTCCCGAAGATACTATTCGCTACAGATTCAATCGTGTAGTTGTCTATCACGACTCTTTAGCTCCAATTATGGCAATTACCGACACCTCGCTTTTCGACGGAGCGCTTTCGACCAACTCTTTTAACTCATTCACCACCGAGTTCAATCTCAAAAAGATGACAGACTCGGTTGCTATTTCGACCCATAGCGGCGGCAAATATAGCTCTGGAGCCATTTATGGCGTTTCGCTCGAGAGTGGGGAGCCTGGAATTATATACCACTCGCTTGGGGTCAATGGTTCTTGCTTTATCCACTGGAGCAAACACCCACAAATTGCCCAACAGAGTGCTTCGCTTGACCCGCGATTAATTATCATCTCGTTAGGCTCTAACGAGGCTGCAGGAAGCAACTTTATTGAGAACATCTTTATAAATCAGGTTGATGGGTTTGTCCAACAACTCAAAGCTGCAAATCCCGATATTCCAATTCTTCTAACTGTTCCAGCCGAAGCTATGCGTCGGCGACGAGGGAATCAAACTCCAAACGCCAACTACGCAAAGGTCAACAACGCACTTAAAGAGTATGCCGAACGCGAAGGAGTGGCGATATACAGTCTATTCGAGGCTACTTCGGGCAGCAACTCGGCAAGAATATGGCGCGAGCATAAACTTCTGCGCAACGATGGCATTCACTACACAATTGAGGGCTACACGCTGCAAGGCGTACTAATCTATAACGCTCTCAATTATGGTCACCGCAATTGTGAATTGTCAACTGAAACTGCTCACTAACATATATTTGGCATAATAATTGTGGCGATTTTGTGATTATCAACCCCTAAAATCACTTAATCACAATGAGCAAGAATGTAGCTAAATGGTTAGTCGAACAACTCGAAAAAGTAGATATCAAACATCTCTACGCAATTACTGGCGATAGTCTAAACTCTGTTAACAACGCTATTAAAGAGTCTGAGAAGGTGCGCTGGATTCACGTCCGTCACGAAGAGAGCGGAGCTTTTGCCGCCGAGGCCGAAGCCGAACTCAACGGTATAGGTTGTTGTGCAGGCAGTAGCGGACCAGGGCACGTACACCTTATCAACGGACTTTACGATGCCAACCATAACCACGCAAGTGTGTTGGCTATCGCTTCGACCTGCCCTTCTCGCGAATTTGGAGGTAACTATTTTCAAGAAACACACACTTCAAAGCTGTTCGAAGATTGCAGCATCTACAACGAAGTAGCCTCAACACCACTTCAAGCCGACAGAATGTTTACTGCTGCAATTCGCAACGCTATTTGCAAAAAAGGAGTAGCTGTTGTTGCTTTGCCAGGCGATGTAGCTGCGATGGAAGCAGTTGGAAGCAACGTAAAACTCCCCGACCACACTCATCACTGTTGTAAACCATCGAACGGAGAACTGCTATCTCTAATCTCGATGCTAAAAAGTTCGAAACGAATAGCCATTTACTGCGGAGTGGGTGCTATTGACGCCAAAGGCGAAGTTCTGGAGTTGGCGCGGCGACTGCAAGCCCCTATCGCCTACACCTACCGCGCAAAGATGTGTTTCGAAGCCGATAATCCTTATAGGGTGGGTATGACAGGGCTATTAGGAGTGCCTTCTGCCTATATCGCAATGCACGAAGCAGATATGCTTATTATGATTGGTACAGATTTTCCGTTCAGCAACTTCCTGCCTAACAAGTGTAGGATAGCTCAAATTGATATTAGAGGCGAACAAATCGGGCGTCGTGCAAATGTCGAGCTTCCACTTGTGGGCGACTCAAAGTGCACTCTTACCACACTTCTACCAATGATTGAGGAGCGTACAGATAAAACTTTCTTGGAATATTGCCAGAGAATACACACTAAAGTCAAAGAGGATCTAGCCGATATCGCTTCCCAAAAAGGTAGTGCAGCCAATATTGCTCCAGAATACTTAACCTCACTTATCGATTGTTACGCTTCGTCTAGTGCGATTTTTACTGTTGACACTGGAATGTGCTGCACCTGGAGTGCAAAATATCTAAGCGCCACTAAAGATAGGCGACTATTAGCCTCATTCAATCACGGTTCGATGTGCAACGCTCTCCCAATGGCAATTGGCGCCGCACTTGCACGTCCTAAGCAGCAGATAGTGGCACTATGTGGCGATGGAGGATTGTCGATGATGCTTGGCGAACTGGCAACTGTTGTTCAATACGACCTACCAATCAAAATCATTGTATTTAACAACAGAGCGTTAGGTATGGTAAAACTCGAAATGGAGGTTGAAGGACTAGTCGATTGGCAGACCGACCTATTCAATCCAGATTTCAGCACTGTTGCAACCGCAATGGGCATTAAGAGTTTTAGAGTTACAGACCCAGACAAACTAGAATCGGTGGTCAAAGAGGCTTTAGAGATGCAAGGAGCAGTACTCGTTGATGTTCACACCGATCCAAATGCAATGGCAAAACCACCAAAAATCACCGCCGAACAGGTTAAAGGTTTCTCAACTTCGATGGTCAAGATGCTATCAGGTGGCGACTTCGACAAGGTTATCGACATTATCAAGGCAATGGGACACCGAGTATAGATTTCTTACCAAACACGCTTATATAAATAGCCATAAAACAGTTAGGAGGTTATGTCAGTTATTGACAAAACCTCTTTTTTGTCTATATCGATTTGAGATTACAACAAAT
Organism: uncultured Rikenellaceae bacterium; assembly: GCA_947074135.1. Classification (GTDB taxonomy): domain Bacteria; phylum Bacteroidota; class Bacteroidia; order Bacteroidales; family Rikenellaceae; genus Mucinivorans. The sequence goes on along the minus strand of CAMTOL010000040.1, from coordinate 508 downwards.
ATCGCTACTTTTGTGGTTGTATATTTACCGCAAAAAGATGATTTGTTTAACATTCGACATTCAGGTGTTCGACACTCCACTAGTTGACTACAATGTACCTATTTCACTACAAAAGAAGCTCAATATCTCGCAAGAGGGAAACAGAGCATTATTGCATATGTTGCAAGTTATGGGTGTACCGGTTACATTCTTCGTTACTGGCGTTTTTGCCGATAACAGCTAGGAGTTGATTAAACGTATGATTAATGAGGGACACGAAGTTGCGTCACACTCTTACTGCCACACTAAGTTCAGCACAGGGGACTACGAACGTTCGAAAAAGGCGTTGGAAGCTATTACTGGTGTGGGAGTCGTTGGTTATCGTTCGCCACGAATGGCTGGTGCCGATAGCGAAGGATTAGCTCGGGCAGGGTACAAGTACGACAGCCCGACGAATCTGTGTCGGTGGCCTGGGAAATCCGAGAACTTCAAAGCGGAGATAGGGGGATCAAAAGGGAGGAGGAGGCGA
>CAMTOL010000039.1 GCA_947074135.1 uncultured Rikenellaceae bacterium | reverse complement strand
ATTATTATTGAGCAGTATAACGCTGAGTGTCGCAGCGAGGTGATGAAATACACCGAACAGTGGCGTGATTTGACCGAAAAGATGGGCTACTGGGTAGATATGGACAATCCATACATCACCTACGACAACAACTATATCGAAACTCTGTGGTGGATGCGTGGCGAGTTGTACGACAAAGGATTATTGTACAAAGGCTATACTATTCAGCCCTACTCTCCTGCTGCCGGCACTGGTCTTTCGAACCACGAGTTGAACCAACCTGGTTGCTATCGTGACGTTAAGGACACGACTTGTATTGCGCAGTTCAAGGTTGTAGGCGAGGATACTTACTTTTTGGCTTGGACAACAACACCTTGGACACTTCCGAGCAACACAGCACTTGCAGTTGGAGCTGGTATCGAATATGTAAAGGTAAAAACAGCTAACCCATACTCAAAAGAGGAGATAACTGTGATTCTAGCAGCTCCACTACTCGAAAAAGTAATGGGTAAAAATGAATATACTATTATAGAGAAGTACAAAGGCTCGGATTTGGCAGGAATGCGTTACGAACAGCTTATACCTTGGATTAAACCAGTTACAGACGATAAAACCGATGCTTTTAGAGTGATTTGTGGCGAGTTTGTAACCACAGAAGATGGTACGGGTATCGTTCACATTGCACCTACTTTTGGTGCTGATGACGACAGGGTTGCAAAACAGAGTGGTATTGCACCGATGTTGCTTACTGATGCTTTAGGCAAAGAGCAGCCAATGGTTGACCGCTCAGGTAAATTTTTCTCTATTGCCGATTTGGACAAAGATTACGCTGCAAAATATGTAACTGAAGAGTACAACGAGTGGCAAGGTAAGTTTGTTAAGAACGCTTATGACAGCAGCAAAGCAGAGAACGACGAAACTCTCGACATTGAAATAGCTATGTGGCTCAAACAGCGTGGACTAGCGTTCAAAATCGAGAAACATACACACAACTATCCACACTGCTGGCGTACCGACAAACCAGTGTTGTACTACCCTCTTGATTCGTGGTTTATTCGTACCACTGCCGTTAAGGAGCGTATGATTGAGCTTAACGAAACGATTAATTGGAAACCAGCTTCGACTGGTAGTGGTCGTTTTGGCAAGTGGCTAGAGAATTTGGTCGATTGGAACCTATCACGCAGTCGTTATTGGGGTACTCCGCTTCCGATTTGGGCAACCGAAGATCGTGAGGAGATGATTTGTATTCGTTCGCGCGAGCAACTTAATGCAGAGATTGCAAAGGCTGTTGCAGCGGGATTAATGAACATAGACTTCAAAATCGAAGACCTACACCGCCCTTATGTTGACGATGTTGTATTGGTATCGCCTAGCGGAAAACCAATGCGCAGAGAGAGCGATTTGATTGACGTTTGGTTCGATAGCGGTGCTATGCCTTACGCTCAACAACACTTCCCATTTTCAATTGACAATGGACAATTGAAAATGGACAATGTACCGAATTTCCCTGCCGATTTTATTGCTGAAGGGGTTGACCAGACTCGTGGTTGGTTCTTTACTCTGCACGCCTTGGCTGTGATGCTATTTGATAGCGTGGCATTTAAGAATATTATTTCAAACGGACTAGTTTTGGATAAAAACGGCAACAAGATGTCGAAACGCCTAGGCAATGGTGTTGATCCATTCGAGGCTCTTTCAACTTACGGAGCTGATGCAGTTCGTTGGTATATGATATCAAACTCTCAACCTTGGGATAACTTGAAATTTGATGCTGATGGCGTTGACGAGGTTCGTCGTAAATTCTTCGGCACACTATATAATACATATAGTTTCTTTGCGCTCTACGCAAACGTTGACGGATTTACAGGAGAAGAACAAATAGTACCAGTCGAAAATCGTCCAGAGATTGACCGTTGGATTATTTCGCTACTCAACACTTTGGTTAAAAACGTTGAGGGCTATTACGAAAGTTACGACCCAACTCCAGCAGCTCGTGAGATTGCAGAGTTTGTGACTGAGAACCTTTCGAACTGGTATGTTCGTTTGAACAGAAAACGTTTTTGGGGTGGCGAGATGAACGACGATAAGTTGGCTGCTTACCAAACCTTGGAGGAGTGTTTGATGACAGTTGCAAAACTTGCAGCACCGATTGCTCCGTTTATCTGCGAACAACTTTACAACGACCTTGGAGGAGTGGATTCGGTTCACTTAGCACAGTTCCCAACTGCTAACGAGGCATTGATTGATTCGAAACTAGAGGCACAAATGGCAATTGCTCAACGTGCAACCTCTATGATATTGGCACTTCGCCGCAAGGTGTCTATAAAAGTTCGCCAACCACTTTCGAAGATGATTATTCCAGTGCTCGACCCTACATTGAAGGCTAATCTAGAGGCTGTTGAAGCGTTGGTACTTAGCGAAGTAAACGTTAAAGAGGTTGAGTATATAGAGCAAACAACTGGCATTATCACTAAGAAAATCAAGCCATTGTTCCCAGTGTTGGGCAAGAAATATGGCAAGTTGATGAAGGAGATTGCAGCGGTTGTGGCTACGATGAGTCAAGAGCAGATTGCCGAGCTCGAAACAAACGGTAATTTTGCGCTTGAGGTTGCAGGTCAGAGCGTTGTTATTGAGCGTGATGATGTTGAGATTACGAGCGAGGATATGCCAGGTTGGTTGGTTGCTTCGGAGGGAGCTTTGACCATTGCGCTCGATGTAACGATTAGCGAGGAGCTTCGTGCTGAGGGTATTGCTCGCGAGGTGGTTAATCGTGTTCAGAACTTGCGTAAGGATAGCGGTTTCGAGGTTACTGACCGTATAGAGTTGACTATTTCGAGCAACGAGGCGACTGATGCTGCAGTTAAGGCTTATAGCGACTATATCGCTTCTCAAACACTAGCTCATCGCATTGAAATTGCTTCGAACGACGGCACAGAGGTCGAAATAGACGATATTAAACTTACTATTAAAGTAAAAAAATAGATAATGGCTGCTGAAAACATTGAATTATTGAAAGAGATCCGAGATTTGTTAGCGGCTCTTAACAAAAAACTCGATAAAATTCAAAACGATGGCGTTAAACTAGAGGGTACAAAAACTCTTGAAGATGTTTATGATAAAATAACTGAAGTATCGCTTAATCAATACTAAATGAAACTTAGAGTTGCCACTAGGGAGGAGTTTGATGCTGTTTTTGCTCTCATTGACGAAGCAAAGGAGTATCTGCGACTTAGTGGCAGCACTCAGTGGCAAGATGGTTATCCAAATCGACAAACTATCGAAAGCGATATTCAACGAAGCGAAAGCTATATAATTACAGATAACAGCGAGGCGATTATAGGTACTGCTGCAATTAGCTTCGAGAGCGAACCGACCTACTCTGTGATTGAAGATGGGCAGTGGCTGACTACGAGCGAAAATTACGCCGTTGCACATCGCATTGCCGTTAGCAGAGCAGAGAAAGGCAAAGGAGTGACAAAGTGGCTTTTAGAAGAGCTTGAAATTATGTGTAAAAAGCGAGGCGTTGCCTCAATTAGGGTTGACACTCACGACAAAAACCTACCGATGCAACGCATTCTCTCAAAATTAGGCTACACCCACTGCGGCATAATCTATGTCCGCGATGGTTCACGCCGTGCCTACGAAAAGATAATATAAGTAATGTACTTGACGTAGGCAAAACTATCTTGTAACCAATATTATTGATTCAAAGTCTTATATCGTTGTCAGAGTCACTACCGATTTCGAAGGCAGAGTAATAGCTCCTTTTACCTCAGACACATACTCTAGGTTTGAATTCTGGTCGGTTACGTACATCTTCCACGATTTAACTTTCCGCGCCAAATTGTCAATCGACACATCGACCTTCTGCGGTTCGTTGGAGTAGTTGACTATAACAACTGTGGCATTGCCAGAGCTCTCACAAATATAGGCAGAACTTAAGAGTGAGTAACCATCTTCAGGGTTCTGACCTGCAATACGAACCATACCTGGTTTCACAAAACGGCTGTAATTGCCCAGCGCCCACAACAATTTCGATTGACGAAAGACTCCATCTTCTTTACAACTCTCAACTAGTTCATCTTGTAAAGAGTTAGCACCATTCACGCTAATATCATCGTCAATATAGATAAGGGCATCTTTATAATTCCACTCTGAAAAGGCAGTCCACCACTGCCACGATGTTGCATTTGCCTTAGTCAAGTCATAGTGCACAATTCGAGCAACATAGAGAGCTGTATTCATTGTCGTATCACGCTCTCCACCACCGTTAGGATTATCTTCGTTTTGCTCCATTGGACAGTATTCACTCTGCCAATACTCCACTCTTTGAGGCAATTCATCAATTGCAGAACGGAGTTGAGTGCGAGTAATAACCATAGTATCGACTGGAAATGTACTCCAGTATGAGTGACCGCTTACAACTGGAGCAACACTACTAAATTTAAGTATCGAAAACTCTGAGTATGGGTTAAACATCTCTTGAAGTTGGTTGTCACGCTGCGGTCTGTCCGTACTGTCACGATAGAGGTAACGAATATCTCCAGCCTCGCCAAAAACCACCTTAGTAGAGCTACCCTCAAGTGCTTTATCGAGTTCCTCAATTAATTTGTAACACTGTCTGTTAGTTGCCGAAGTTCCCTCCTGCGACGCTCCATTCCAATCCCATTGCGGTTCATTGATTGGACTTAAGTAGTCTAGGTCTAGTTTCTTGCACACCTCTGCCATAAAAACAGCATAATCGTCATAACAATCATCTTTGATATTGAGATTAAGAGCATCTTTATCGCTCATTCTGCACATTGAGTTCGCAGCCATATAGTAGGGAGCTGCAATAGAAAAACCGAGTGTATATTCCACTCCACGTTTTCGAGCAGCCTCCAAAAACCAGCGTTGTCCTTTTTGTTTAGTCCAATCCCACTCTCCATTGCTACCTAGAAAACACTCTGTACGCCTCCAGTCGGAATCTACGCCAGAAGTTGCACCAGCCTCGTGACTCCCTGCACCAATATTGAAACGCCACATCGAGAGTCCAATGCCTAACGGATTACCAGACTTATCAAACTCACGGGAAAAGAGTAGGTCGGCAATTTTTTCGCGCTTTTCGTGCGCCCAGTTTGCACCAATAAATTGTGTTCTCCAACAATCCGACGCCCCAAAGCTATGAATTGTTTGCTCTTTGTGTGAAGCATCGAAACTAAGTTTTAATGCATCATTTTGCCTCTCACAACCAAATAACAGCAGTGAAGCAATCAAAAAAAAGAATTTGTTTCCCATTGCATTAATATATACTTGTTGCAGACTCTTTTGTAGTCTTTATATTGGTTGTGATTAGCGATGCCAATGCTTCTGGATTTTCAATCCTTGATGGTCTGAAATCATCTGAGTTCATATATCCAAGTAACGAACTAAGCATCTGACGTGCAGCCAAACTCTTATTAATTGCTGACGAGCTTAAATCACACGACACCACAACCAACTCTCCACCATAAACCTCGCCCTCGAAAATCATTGCCAAACGACGATTGTTTATAAAATTATCAACCACTTCGACAATAGGTTCCGTTCCTCGTATCGAATCGATAACCATTGTCGTAGAGTTAACACACAAATCCCACCACTGCCAATCACTATGACCATCGTTAGGAAAATCGCTCAAAGCCTTATCATTAGCATCACAAAGCAATCCCATAGTTCCTGCCTGTTTAGGGAAGTGAACAGGACTCCAAAATACTGGCACAAACTTACCTTGAATACCATTAACGGCTCTCCAATCAGGATTAAAAAGCACCTTTTTACCCTTTTTAAGCTCCGCAACTGCCTCGTTATAGTTTTGCGTATAGATTACATCGCCTAATCCCAAATCTACATCGAGAGGATAGACAACATCTCACAATCTATTCTTAATGTTAGTTTCGTGTATGGAAAATCCAACATACAAAGTTTGAGTAATATTACCTGAACTTTAATATAGTCTAACCTATCCAATATACCTGTTATAGCCGTTCGAAATATCTCCCTTCTTATCGCCTTTTGTCTACTCTTGTCCATCGACACCTATAACCCTCCATTCGACGACAGCTCCATCTATTGGACCGTTAGAGTAGTTACTAAAATCGATAGTTGCTTTAAATGGTTCATCACTACGATAAGTAGCTTTTTCGAAGCAGAAAAGAGGTACTATTGGAGCACTAAACTCTCTAAATCTTTCGGCAGTAATAACCCCTTTACTATCCCAGAAAGCATCTAAAAGCCCCACAAGGGCAGTTCCTTGACCTGGAAAGTCACGTAAATCTAACAGTTGAAAACCGCTAATACCACCTGTTTTAAGCGCACGTTCAATCTCCTCTTTGTAAAGAATAGCCGCCAGCTTACCCGAAGCTTTCATATAGCTATCTGCCTTATCCAACAATCCTTTACCTCTCAAATCCTCTCTCACACTCTCGAAATTCAGAGGACGAAGTACACCTGTGTATTTCTCAATCTCACGCAAGTTTGGATAGACTGAGTACTGTCCAATCTCGTGTGTAATGATAGGAATATCTGTATTTTGAACCGAAGTGGCATAGTTTCTATCAAAGCTCGGCGGATAGTCGTTAAAGACACCCTGACCACGCACCCACCCATCAGGAGTCCACTGCGTAATGAGTACATCATCGCCAGCAGCTGCAACCGAACCATAACCTGGCTCAAAGGTGAACGATGTTGTTGTATAGAGATGTCTGTTATCAACCTCTTTTAGAACTTTCATCAAACTATTGGGCACGTTCATATCACCCTGCAACTCATTTCCCATACTCCAAAAACAGAATGATGGATGATTGCCATACTCTCTCATTATTCGATTTGCCTCGCTACTCAAGAAGTTAGTAGTTCCCTCATCACTACCTAACGTTAATGCCCAAAGTGGTAGTTCGACTTGCAAATACACACCCTCCCTATCTGCAACCTCGAAAGCAGCCTTAGGCGGACACCACGAGTGGAAACGAAGATGGTTCAAACCCCACTCTTTAGCCGTTAGGATAGCTTTTTCCCAGCCCTTCTCGTCGAGTGGAGGATAGCCAGTCAAAGGAAAAATGCAACACTCCAAAGTGCCTCGCATAAAGACAGGAAGAGCATTTATAAGAATCTCGTTGCCTCTACGCTCAATATCTCGAAGTCCAAAACCTGTAATTTTCTGACTAACCCCTTTTTCAGTGGTAAGTCTTGCATTAAGTTGATAAACAACTGGCGAAAACTCGTCCCAAAGCATAGCATCAGAGCCCAATTCATACTCAACAGCAACACTATTATTGCCTTTGACTAGCATCAAATCTTTTGTTAGAGAACCTACTTGTTTGCCACTCTTTTTATCGACCACAACTAGCTCTAATTCTGCATCTTTAACATCATCGCAAGCACTTATTTTTACCTCTACCTTCGCGCTTCGATTTGCCGCATCAGGAAAAACATCCAACTGCGAAATCGAATTTAATGGTTCAACCTCAAGTCCAATTCGACCTAAAATCCCATTCCACATAATTTGAGTTTGGTCAGTATAAGCGTGCGCCATATCATCAACACTAATATCGTGTTGTTTACGGTTATCAATTAAAATTGTAAGTCGCTGTTTTTGACCTGGTCTAAGATAAGAGGTCAAGTCGTAACGATGAGGAGCTGAGAGCGAATTATTCTCGCTCGAAACAACCTTCTGTCCATCGACCCAAACATCGCTCGTCCACAACACACGCTCAAGAAGAAGTACTGAGCTTTTGCCCTCAACACTTTGAGGCACCTCAATCTCGGTTGTGTACCACGCTGCACCAACATAGCGATTACGACGTGTTAGATTTGAGAGCTGCGGACGTGTCAAAGCAGGGTTCAGCGTATCCTTTATGCCCAATTGCGCATCATCAGTAGTTCCCGGCAGCAACATCTTTTGTTGAAAATCAATATTTTGCCAACCGTTTTGCAAACCAACATCAAGCGAATCGAGCCTAACGCTCCACTCTCCGCTAAAAGATACAAAGTGGCTATCAACTCTACCACAAGCTACTACTAGTAAAGCAATCAGAAGTATAACTAATCTATTTTTCATCTCAAATCATCATTTTATGGCACTGTACACCTTGGTGGTTAATATCAAGTTTAATAGCACTTTGAAACTGCTCTTCAGCACTGTTTATCTCTGCTAGTCCTAAGTAACCAAGTCCCATCATATAGTGACAATGCACTCGATTACGTTTATTCAAATCGTCCTCCCAAATCAACAAATCTGGTAACGACACCGCAAAATAGTCAATTTTAACATCATTGTCAATATTCTGCTCACCATACTCAATAAGTCGTCTAAATCTTCGTTCCGCCTCTTCGGTTCTGCCTAATTTAAGCAGCGCAAGACCTTGATAGAAAATCTTATCTGGTTTTTGGTCGTTGTAATACATTGCATCACAAGGTTCACTAAGTCCCTCAGATGCATCTTCAAAACACTCTTTTGCCACTTCAGAGTATCCTAAACTCTCCATAGCACAACCTTTCCAATAGTTAAAATCATTCTCTTGCGCACCTTGTAATTTACCCTCGCCCAAGTTGTGAGGGTAATTGTAGCATTGTTCAAGTAGTGCAACAGCCTCATTATAACGTTTGAGCGAAATTAATTGTTTTGCTAATTCAACTCTCGAAATTTGATATTGCGTAGGTACTTTACCTTCTCCTCCCTCCCAAGGATGGAACTTTCTGCTATCAATCATCTCTTTAGCCTCTTCGTATCGCCCAGTTTGATTTAAAAGCGTTACATACTCTAAATAGAGGTCATCACGTTCATCAATTTGGGAACGATAGTTATTGAGAAACTCCAAACGGTCACTATGCTCTCTACCTAATCGTTTATAAAGTTGGTCTAGCTCCATCAATATACGCGTGTCGGTAGTATCTAATTGAAAAGCTTTTTCAAGTAACTTCAACGCCTCATCTTGTTTTGATAGTTTGTTAAAATAGCCGAGCGAAAGGTTGCGCATAGCTGTTGGAAATGTTGGGTCAATTTCAACCGAACGTTCCCAGTAACCAATTGCCTTGTTGTGTTGACGTTTGTCGTAAAATAGGTTACCTAAATAATAGTATGCCTTTGCATCATTTTCATTGAGTTCAAGCGCTTTTTTGAGCGCCAAGATAGCTTCCAAACGATTTGGGAAACAATATTTTGGATCAGCAACAGCAGCCTTTGCAAAAGTTTCAGTAGTTTGTTCGCTCTGACCACCTATCATATAGAGCGAGTAAGCTTTATAGTAATAGACCATAGGCGAAACATTAGCACAGTGTTCAACAGCAATATCGAGAACCCCGATAGCCTCTTCATAGAGTCCTGCTCCAAGGTAATCTAGAGCAACTTCGGTGTAATTGTGCGAATCGTCACGCATAAGTGCTACCATAACATCAAGTTTACTTCTATCTGCGCTCAATAAAAATCTTTCGTAAAGTGCTCCAAAATTGAATTTATCCTCTTTCAATATTGTAACTATCAACTGTTTTGCATCATCAACTCGGTTTAATTTACGAAGCAAAGCAACCTTGAGATGCAGAGCCAACATATTTGAACCATTGCGATTAAGCGATTTTTCAACCTCAGAAAGTGCCTCCGTAAAATCGCCTCTTTGAGTCGAAATTTGAGCCAAAGAGAAGTAGCCGCTATCTTGCCACGCCGCATTCCAACACGCCTTATAGAAACTCTTATAAGCTTCGTCTGTTCTCCCCTGGAATTTGAGCGAAAGTCCTAGATTATAGAGTGGTTCGCCATCGTAAGGGTTTGGATTTCGTTCCAACTGACGTTTAATGGCTGCTCTAAAGTACTTTTCCGACTCTTCGAATAGTCCTTTACGTAGTAGCAACAATCCCAAAGCGTTATTATTACGAACATCTAGCGGGTCACGACTAAGTGCCTCACGATAATAGTCTTCAGCATTATAGGTTGCGTGGCGATACTGTTCTATATGGAGTCCCGTTAGGTAAAGCTCCTCGCAAGTAGCAATTTGATTGGGCAGTTGTGCTGCTTTAGCGGCTTCAGGCATCTCTCTGTCCTTAGGGTCAGACGACCAACTCAAAGCCTTACGTCCATCTTTGATGAGTACCAACTCCAACTCATCGAGCGTAACTCCCTCAACGTTGACCTGAGAAACAAAGACATCAACGGGCGTTAGAGTTTTCACCTCGTCAAAAAAGACCTTCGAATGGTTACTTTTGTGTCTAAGCACTATATTTACACCACTTTGCAGCGACGTTGCAAAGAGTTTAATCACAGCCATACCCTCCTCAATTTCGAGGTTGAGCATTAAATCCTCACTCGCATTCTTGACAACTCCCAACTCGCGATAAGGCATAAAGTATTGTTTAAAACGCTTCTCTTCGTAAGGTTGCAACCACGTAAAATCTGGTTGATTGTCGGTAAACATACCAGTCATCAGTTCGATGTACGGTCCATCGTTATCAGTAAGGTTTCTGTCCCAGGCAACACCAAAATCGCCACAACCCCAAGTCCACTGTTTTTTTCCAGGTGATACATTATTGTTAGCAACGTGTAGCAAACCGCCTTTAGAGTCATTTTCATAGCCGCCAACAAAATTATAACCTGATTCAATAGCCATATATGATGTCGGAACAGGGATATTTTTGTATCGAGAGATATCAGTTCCAGGCGAGTAGTCCATTTTGTAGTAAACTCCCGTCGCAATTGGGAACGATGACACATCACGTTTTCCGTGGTCGAAAACTGCATTCACATCGCTCGGAAAAACACTCTGATAGTGTTCATTAACCGCCACTGCTGGATTAGCCCACCACAAAAAAGTTTGAGGTACAGGCGTTGGATTAGATAATCGACCTTCTATTTCGAGCAGCGCACGACCTGGACGAAGCGTAAAGCCAGCAACGCCTCGCTGATGAAACATTCTCTCACGCTCATTGACCCAAACCGTTGCTCCACCATCTTCCAACTCCTCAATCGACCAATCTACAGGTGTATAGGTGCTTGGGCGGTGGTGCTGAGGCCAGTTAAACTCTATACCACCAGAAATCCAAGGACCTGCAAGTCCCACTAACGCAGGTTTTATAACGTTGTTATAGTATATAAAATGACGTTCGTGGATTTTGTCGTAAGCCATCTGAACTCGACCACCAAGTTCTGGCAAAATCATAATCTTTACGTATTCATTCTCCAACCAAAGCGCATCATAACTCTTATCAATAGCTTTATCCTCGATTTTTTCGATTACAGGATATGGATAAACTACCCCACTACTGCCTTGATAGACACGTTTCTCGAGAAACATAGGATTTTTCTCAGCCTTGCCAACTTCATAGGTAGGTATTACAACCTCTTCTCTCCAAACTTTTACTTTGTTCATCATTTACTTTTATTTAAATATAATACTTTTTTGTACAATCTTAGCACTCCCAAAAACTAAGTACACAATTAGAGAGAAACGAAAGGCAAAGCAATACATTAAATTACTTTAAAGATGTATTATATTGCTTTATCAAAAAAAATTTAATAACTTTGTATAAAATCTCACACAAAACTATGAAAGAGGGTTTTAGAGGCAGTAGAGCGATTGTATTACCGCAATCAGTGGTAACAGAAATGGAAAATGATGTGTTATCGTCATCGCTCCACATTACCGACATTGGATACTATCCAAGCGCCGATATGCACAAACGAGTTCGCAAAGAGGGTATTCCGCAATACATACTTATATATTGCGTCAAGGGTTCAGGTTGGTTCGAACTCGATGGACAAAATCACACCGTTAACTCCAACCAATACTTTATCCTACCCGCCGACAAACCTCATTCATACGGAACCTCTAGCTCGAATCCTTGGACAATCTATTGGATTCACTTCAAAGGCACAATGGCACACTATTTTGCCCAGAAACAGGATATACCTATCTCTATCAACACCAGTGACAGTTCTCGCATCTATGATAGAATTACAATTTTCGAAGAGATTTTCAACGCGCTTGAGAATGGATATAATAAAGAGAATTTGAACTTTTCGACTGCTGCCCTCTTCCATTTTCTGGGTTCAATTAAATATCTAGCCACATTCAGAGAATCGAAACGAAACAAAAACAGCAATCAAGGCGACACAATTACCAAAGCGATTGACTATATGCGTGAGAACATAGAGAAAAATGTTACACTGGACAATATTGCAACCTATGTTGGCTACTCAAAATCCTATTTTACCAATCTTTTCAAAGAGAAAACAGGATATTCACCAATCAACTATATTATACAGCTTAAAATGCAAAGAGCGTGTCAATTACTCGACTTTTCTGGTATGCAAATTAACCAAGTATGTTACAAAGTTGGCATAAGCGACCCATACTATTTCTCAAAACTCTTTACCAAAACAATTGGCATTACACCATCGCAATATAAAGCACAAAAAAAAGGGTAACTTAAATATCCACTCTCAATCAACGCGAGCAGTAAATATAATTACGAATTAGACTTATTTAGATGGTATCAAAAATAAATCCTCTCTAAACTCATAGCTTATAGAGGCTTCGTACGACTTT
>CAMTOL010000038.1 GCA_947074135.1 uncultured Rikenellaceae bacterium | reverse complement strand
CTTAGCAGTAAGACGATCAAGAAGGTAAGCTACTCCAACCAAACCGAACCTAACTCAAATCCGCTTTTTAGAGATTTATTGGTCGAAATCTCCATAAACTCAACCTGAGTCAAATCTAAATCAATTTTTTGACTCGAACTAAACTCCCGAACTAAGAATTCAGGATAGGGCGCTGGTGCATAAACTGTGTGGCTCTGTTCCAAATCACTAAGCGCAACTCTTACAACACCACCTTTAGTCGCGCCCTCAACCCTTGCCCGATAAGTAATACCCATCGAAGAAGTAAGAGCAACATTTACTGGATAATCACTGCCCAGATTCAAACACAAATATTTCTTGGACGCCACTTCACTCTTTGCACCCTTAACCATATCGCCAACATAACTTCGAACAAAAAGTTGGCAAGGTTTCTCCCTATCGGTATAACTATACTTTACTGTCGGCTCACCAGGAAAATTACGCACAGCTTCGGCACGAGTTCCAGCCCAAAGTTCAGGAACGGTGTAGTGCTCCACCTTTTGCTGTTTATTAAGAGCGTCAACCAACACAATTTTCGACCCCTTATCAACCAACTCAACGTGGTAACGCCCAACCACAGCCATATCCCAATCGAGTGGCGAACCCTCAACCCCACTAGGATAGGTCTTAGCCTTACCACCACTGTAAATCACAATGTTATAGTTCGCCTCGCTACCCCAAAGCATTGCCGCAGGTACCTCTGCCCTATATTTATACTTGCCCACCTGCTTGAGATGCACACTATCAATTCGTGGCGACCAGAGCGATGTATTACCAGTAATAAAATAGGCTGAATCAACCTTCTGATCACTTATAAAATCTATCTCAATGTTCATTGGTTCGTAATTTGGCTGCAAAGCAGGGGTGTGATGCACAAAAAACTCTTTGTCATTCGATTTTGGAGCTACAAAACGCCCAAGTCTATTACCTCGCCACTTAGTATCGCCACGCCACGACAAATCATCGAACGTTCCGCTACTCAACAGATAGACACCTGGAGTTACCTTAAACTTCTCCTTATTGACATTCACAAATTGAGGTTCAGCTCCGTCAATCTTAGTTACGCTGAACTCCGAACCAAGATTGGGAAGCAAAACTCGAATATCACGACTATTCCACTTCACAGTCGCAACCTCACGTTTTGACGATGCTGTTGCAAATGGGTCAGCTACAATATAAGCATCGGGCATAACCTCCAAACGCCAAACGCCATCGCTCAATTTATCGAGCATATATACACCTGTTCCGTCGTACTCCACAACTCTCGACGGACCAACTCCAGCAACAGAGGTAAGCTTATCCCCGTTTTTGGGCTCAATATCGTTCGAGGCTGTGTAGAGAAACATATCTTCGGAGTTCATCATACTTCTGTCTAAGTGGTAGCTTACTTCGAAATCGCCAAAAACTGTATCGGCAGGATAGGTTCCATAATCGACAAAACGAGGAGTGCGACGAAATGCCTCAGCAGCAATACGCATCGAGAGTGCTTTAGCAGGGGTGTAAACTAAATTTAGATAGTGGGTCTGGTACTCTGTATTGACATTTGCCATAAAGGTTGGGTCATAAGCAAACTGTGTAACCCAATTGAACCCACTACCTCTAAACGAGCGAGCAATAGCAGGAAAAAGATGCGAATAGAGATTGTCGGCAGGATCAAATTCATAAACTATCAATGCCTTAGAGTTAAACCCTTTGGACTCGCTTCTAGGAATACCAGTATATTTGTCAACCGAAGGCAAGAAGTTACCTTTGCGAGTCGCTCCGCTAACTAAACCCGTTGGATACCACTGATAGGTCAGCCCATCGACTGGTGCGTCGTAGTACGACTCAACCACATCTAGGTTGTGACTAGCATTGTAGAAAATCGGTTTTTTAAGTCCCGTACCTCGCATCACACTCACCATCGAAGATATATAGTCAGCAACCTGCTCTTTAGTGCCACTATGCGACGGCTCGTTGTTAATCTCAAAACCTACAATTGAGGGCGAGTTTTTGTAAGAGGCTCCTGTGTATGGATTTTTGTGATTGAGCAGTTGTACCACATAGTTTTTTTGCGCCTCAATTGCTGCACTGTCAGTACGAACTGTCCATTTATCATAGTGTGCCGAAAAACCGTCCAACTCCGAGTTGCGCTCTGGATAACCATTGCCAAAGGTTGTCATAGTCGTTACAACAGTGTAGATTCCTTGCTGCTGGAGTTTGAAGATAAGGTAGTCCAACAGGTCGAGATGATTGTTCTCGAGTAGGTTGCCCTTAGCGTCCGAAATCTCGACATCCCAAATATGGATACGATAGGCATTAAAACCAAGTCTTGAGAAGTGATAAACATCGTCATCAATGGCTTGTCGGTGATCAATCTCAGCAGCAACGGCAGCACGATAGGCGTGAGCAAAGGGAAGTGTGTAGTTAACACCCCAGAATGTAGCTTCGTCTTTGGTATCACTCCAACGAAGAGTACCTTTTTTATCGACATAAACAGTGCGTTTAGCCTCGGTAGCAGCTTGGAGTGTTGTGCATAGCATTAGAAGCGCTACGCAAAATAATAAAGGTCTAGTAAGTAGTTTCATATTTATTAAAATTATTACGTATTTATTGCAACATCTTTTAACAAAGATAACACATCACCAAACCTAAGCACAAGTTTAAATCGGACAAAACCGAAAACAAAACAGACAAATGTTGTTTTATAATAGTGATAGTTGGCGAGAGGTGGGCGAAAGCGCCTCTATTTTCACGCCTAGAACATCACACTCCGACAATATACCCTCGATGCGTTCGGGCCACTCCACAAAACAGATATTGCCACTGTCAAAATAGTCGAACACTCCAATATCCATCGCTTCACGCTCGCTCTCGAAACGATAGCAGTCGAAATGAAAGATTTTTGTATTCTCCTCCGTTTCGTACTGGTTGACAATTGCAAAGGTAGGGCTAGATATACCCTCGGTCACTCCTTTTTGGCGGCTATATTCGCCAATTAAAGTCGTCTTACCAGCTCCCATAGCCCCGTAGAGGGCAATAACAGTGCATCTCGAATTTGCGATTGCCTCATCTAACCATTTAGCCGCCACTGGCAGCTCCTCAATACTGTTAATCGTTATACTCTTTTCCATTATAATTGAACATAAAAATATTGCAAATCTAAAAATGTTGATAACCACTTAGGTTCAAAGGCTTCTCAACACCCCCTTCAAGCCACAATAAAGAGTTGCCCTCACAAATTCTACCAATCTCGTAAAGCTGTTCGCCAAACTTCGCCTCGTAATGGGCCGCCAATCGCCCAAACTCGCCCTCCGCTACTGTCAACAACAGCTTGTAATCCTCGCCACCCGACAAAGCCTGGTCAATGGTCGCGCTGCTATGCACTGGCACTGCATCAATCTCAATCTCAGCCCCTACTCCGCTGTTGCTCAAAATATGGAGAATATCCCCAGCCAAACCGTCCGACAAATCCATCATCGCCCCAACTTCAACTCGTGCGCCTAACCAAACACCCTGCTCGACCTGTGCCTTTACAGGTTTTTGATAACCCGATGCTGCCGACTCGCCTAACACCCCGCTAACCACTATCGAGTCGCCAACCTTAGCACTACTTCGATGCTTAATATTTTCCTTACCTACCGCTCCAAGTGCTGTAATATTGATGCAGAGCTGACTGTTAGAACGTGTCGTGTCGCCTCCAACAAGAGCCACTCCACAGCTCTCAATCCCGGCAAAAAACCTCTCACACCACTCGCCACCAACCCAATCGGGCAGTGCAACGCTTAGCAACAGTGCAGTAGGAGTCGCCCCCATCGCCGCCACATCCGAAATATTGACCTCAACAGAGCGAACACCCAAATCGAAAGGGTCTATACTCCTCAAAAAGTGCGTCCCCTCTATAAGCATATCGGCAGTGATAACCGTACAGCTATCTCCTGCGCCATAAATCACAGCACAATCGTCGCCAATGCCCTCAATATCGCTTGGAACAAGCCTCGAAAAACGCTCTTTTATACCCTCAATTAAGTCAAACTCTGAAGCCTTTTTAGACATACCTCATAACCTTTTATTAAATCCTCGACTATCGAAGCTGCAGTTTCGCCTCTCGAAATGCAAGTTGCCACCTGTCCAATCTCAACCTCACCGCTCTCCAAATCGCCCTCAAAGATACCCAATTTTGCACGACCTCGACCCAATAGTGCCGCAAGCTCCTCTTTTGTTCCTCCATTTGCTTGAAGCTCCTCGACCTTACTATAAAACTCATTTTTAACCAGTCTGACAGGAGAGAGGGACTTGAGAGTGAGCATTGTTTCGCCCTCTGGCAGATTGTAACAACGCTCTTTGTAAGCCTCGTGAGCCGAGCTCTCGGCACAAAGTGCAAAACGACTGCCAATCTGCACCCCATCTGCTCCAAGCGCAAGTGCCGCCGTAAACTGCTCCGCCGTAGCAATGCCCCCAGCCGCAATGACTGGAATTTGAACGGCATCAACAACCAACTTAGTAAGCACCATCGTCGTCGTTTCGTCACGACCATTATGCCCTCCAGCCTCAAAACCCTCACAAACTACCGCATCGACCCCAGCAGCCTCAGACTTGAGCGCAAACTTGGTCGAAGCCACAACGTGAATAACAGTTGCTCCAGCCTCTTTTAGTCGCTTGGTAAATAGTGACGGAGAACCGCCAGAAGTCACCACAACAGGCACCTTTTCCTCAATTACAATCGAAATCACAGCTTCAAGTTCAGGGTAAAACAATGGAATGTTGACCCCATAAGGCACTCCAAGTCCCTCCAACTCAACTTTACACTTTACAATGTGCTCACGCAGTGTTTCGGGGTGCATAGATCCTGCTCCTATTAATCCCAATCCTCCCGCTTTAGATACAGCAGAAGCTAGTCTGTGACCACTACACCATACCATTCCACCAGCTATTATTGGATACTTAATTCCTAGCAGTTTTGTAATTTTTGTATTCATTTTAATTAAAGATAGATCTGTATTTTGAAAAAATTTACCTAATTGCCGTAGTTTTTGCTAACTACATATAAAAAAAAGTGAAAAAATCTCTATAAAGGTAGAAATAATTATTTATATTTGTACTCTCATTAAAAGAGTATTACCCCGTTTTTTACAGCTTAAAGTTATGAATAACCCTAAAATACCTATAAAAGTAGCAGTTATCGCGGGCGGCAACAGCTCGGAACGCGAAGTTTCGCTACGCAGCGCCAAACAGGTCTTCGAATCATTGGATAGAGAATTATATACACCATACCTTATTGACCTCAAAGAAATATCGATGACCTGCAATGGAGTTGAAATCAACAAAAATGACTTTTCGCTGCCTGATGTAGGAAGACTTGACTATGCACTTATTGTAGTTCACGGCACACCAGGCGAAAACGGAATTCTACAAGGCTACCTCGACTTAGTTGGGGTACCATACTCAAGCTCATCAACGCTGGTGTCAGCACTAACTTTCGACAAAGAGCTTACAAAGCTAACACTGGGTGGTGTCGAAGGAATGGAGTTTGCCGACCAAGTTATAGTTCGTAGAGGAGAGAAATACGACACACAAGAAATTGCTAGCCGCCTAAGATTGCCTCTGTTTGTTAAGCCAAATGCCAGTGGAAGCAGCTTCGGAGTGACTAAAGCAAAGAGTGTTGAACAAATATCGTCTGCCATTGAAGAGGCTTTCGAACAGAGCGAAACTGTAATGTGCGAAGAGTTTATAGAAGGAACCGAGATTTCGCAAGGCGTGATGATTTGCAGTGGAAAAGAGTACGTGCTGCCAATTACCGAACTTGTGAGCCACAATGAGTTTTTCGACTATGAGGCTAAATATACAGCCGGAATGACCGACGAAATAACCCCTGCCAGAATTGCAGACGAAGTAGCTCGACGAGTGAGCAAAGCCACTCTTGCAGCCTACAAAAAGCTAGGTTGTCGAGGAGTGGTGCGCATTGACTACATTATTAGAGATGGAGTCCCCTATTTTATCGAGGTAAATGGAGTTCCAGGAATGTCGGCTGCTAGTATTGTTCCCCAGCAGTGGGCAGCCATTGGACTAACAATGCAAGATGGATGGAGACTCGTTATCGAAGACACACGAGGTTAATGCACAATTCATAATTATATTGTTTACACTAGTCACAAAATCACATATCACAAATACAAAATGAGTAATTACAAACTACACGCCAACGGAGGGTTGATTAAAGGTGCTGAACCTCTCGACATAATCTCTCGCTTCGAAAGAATCCCTACTCACGTAGCTCAAAGCTCAGACGAAGGGGCTGACTATGTAGCACGTCAGATATCTGACATAATTCGCACAAAATCGGCTAACAATGAAAACTGCGTTTTGGCTCTAACCTCAGGAAAATCCCCAGTAGGAGTCTATCGTGAACTGGTTCGAATGCACAAAGAGGAGGGACTATCGTTTGCACATTGCGACATTTTCACAATCTTCGAATTCTACCCAATTCCAGTTGGCGCACGTCAAAGCTACAACCACACTCTTTGGGTCGAACTACTCAACCATATTGACGTCGCCCCAGAGCGAATTCACTATATAGATGGACTACAACCTGCCGACACAGTTTCAGCATACTGTCGTGAGTACGAAGCACTAATTAAAAAGAGAGGTGGCATCGATTTGTTACTACTTGGTGTTGGTCTTGACGGACAAGTTGGTATCAATGAAGCAGGTACATATCCAACAACTAGAACTCGTGTAGTTGCTCTAAGCAATGCCTCGCGTAAGGTTGTGGCTAACTCATTCTATGGCTTCGAAAATGTACCAACTCGTGCTATCACTATGGGTATCGGCACCATTATGTCGGCAAAACGACTATTGACCGTTGGTTGGGGCGAAGAAAAATCTACTATTGTGGCTCGAATTATTGAAGGCGCCGAGGATAGCACACTCCCTGCGACATACCTACAAGAGCACCCAAATATCGAAATCACAGTTGACGAAGGTGCAGCCTCACAGCTAACTCGCGTTAACACACCTTGGCTCGTTGGTTCTTGCGACTGGACAGATCGTTTTATACGTAAAGCCGTGTTATGGCTGTGTCAGCAAGTAAGCAAACCTATTCTAAAACTTACTTACCAAGACTATATAGATCACTACCTCGGACAGCTTATCGATGCCGTAGGGATTACTTACGATAAGATAAATATCAAAGTTTTCAACGATCTACAACACACCATATCGGGTTGGCCGGGTGGCAAGCCTGGAGTTGACGACGCTACACGCCCTGCTCGCAGCTACCCTTTCCCTAAACGTATTGTAATATTTTCGCCACACCCCGACGACGATGTTATCTCGATGGGCGGCACATTCCTACGTCTTATTGACCAAGGTCACGACGTTCACGTAGCCTACGAAACGTCGGGAAATATTGCTGTTCACGATGACGTCGTACTTCAAACAATCGACACAGCGCGTGAGTGCGGTTTTGCCGACGAGTACGAAAAAGTGAGTGAAATTATTAGAAGCAAGAGAAAAGGTGAGGTCGAACCTGTTGAATTACGCCGCCTTAAAGGTTCAATTCGTAGAGCTGAAGCTAAGGCTGCCTGCCGCAGTTATGGACTAAATGACAACACCAACGTTCACTTCCTAAACCTACCGTTCTATGAAACTGGCTCGGTTAAAAAAGGGGAAGTAGGGCAAGAGGATATCGATATTGTTAAAAGACTTTTACGAGAGATTCAACCAGATCAAATTTATGCTGCTGGCGACTTGAGCGACCCTCACGGAACTCACCGAGTATGCATCGAAGCGGTGCTTGGAGCTCTCTATCAAATTATTAATGAGGGCGATCAGTGGATTAGAAATTGCGATATGTGGCTATACCGCGGTGCTTGGCAAGAGTGGGATTTGGATATGGTCGATATGGCAGTGCCTTTGTCGCCAGAAGAGGTTATCAAGAAACGTCACGCAATCTATCGTCACCTTTCTCAAAAAGACATTGTACCATTCCCTGGCGATGACAAACGCGAGTTCTGGCAAAGAGCCGAGGATAGAACTCAAGCTACCGCTATGTTATATGATAAACTAGGTATGGCGGAGTATCAAGCAATTGAGGTATTTGTTCGCTATAATCTATTTTAGTGACTAGTCACTAGTCATCAAAAAAAATTTGGTAATTAAATTTTTTAGAGCTAACTTCACAAGGATAGAGTTAGCTCTTTTTGTATATTTTTTATAAACGAGCTAACACTTTCTATTTTTACGCAGCACATTACTAAAAAGTTAAACAAAAAATATAATTATTCCAAACAATATGAAATTACCTTATGCAGAACCTTACAAAATTAAGGTTATCGAACCAATTACACAATCGACTAGAGAAGAGAGAGAACGCTGGATAGTTGAAGCTGGATACAATCTTTTCAACCTACGCAGCGACCAAGTTTTGATTGACCTATTGACCGACAGTGGCACAGGATCGCAGAGCGCAGCTCAATGGGGAGCAATTATGCAGGGAGATGAGAGCTACGCAGGTGCAAGCTCGTTCTTTGAGCTTAAAGGCATTGTTGAACGCCTGTTCGACATGCCCTATATGCTACCAACACACCAAGGCAGAGCTGCCGAAAACGTGCTTTTTTCGGCCTTAATCAAAGAGGGTGACGTGATACCTGGTAATTCGCACTTCGATACCACCAAGGGGCATATAGAGTATCGTAGAGCGGTAGCCATCGATTGCACGATTGAAGAAGCAGCTGACACCCAAAAAGAGCTGCCATTTAAAGGCGAGGTGGATTGCAAAAAACTTGAAGAGGTGCTTCAAAAATATCCTAAACAGCAAATTCCGTTTATATGCCTCACAATTACCAATAATACAGCAGGAGGACAGCCTGTTTCGATGCAAAACATTAAAGATGTGAGCGCATTGGCTAAGAAATACGATGTGCCGTTGTTGCTCGATTCAGCTCGTTTTGCCGAAAATGCCTACTTTATCAAGACTCGCGAACAAAGATATGCCGATAAAACCATCAAAGAGATTACTCGTGAAATGTTCTCATACGCCGATATGATGACAATTTCGGCAAAAAAAGATGGTTCTGTCAATATGGGTGGATTTTGCGCAATGCGAAGTGCTGAGCTATACGAAAAAGCATCGACGTTCAACATTATGTATGAGGGCTACCTAACCTATGGCGGTATGTGCGGCAGAGATATGGCAGCACTAGCGGTTGGACTAGACGAGAATACCGAATTTGCGCAGCTCGATGCTCGAATCCGTCAGGTAGAACTGCTCGGTAAACTGCTCGACAACTATGGTATTCCATATCAGCGACCTGCTGGTGGTCACGCCATTTTTATTGACGCCCTAAAGGTGTTGCCTAACGTACCTCGCGAGGAATTTACGGCACAAACACTTGGTATTGAGCTTTATAAGGAGGCTGGTATTCGTGGTGTTGAGATTGGAGCTGTACTTGCAGATCGCGATCCGGTGACTCGTGAGAATCGTTATCCTAAGTTGGAGTTGTTGCGTTTGGCAATTCCTCGCAGGGTTTATACTGATAACCATATTGCTGTTATAGCGGCAGCATTAGCAAATGTTTGTGAGCGCAAGGATGAGATAGTGCGTGGTTACAAAATTGTGCGCGAGGCGCCAATTATGCGTCACTTTACAGTACGTTTCGAACAACTTTAGCTAATTTTTGGGGGTAAAACAACATTTTTTCATATTTTTTTCGATTTTTTGTTGGAAGTATCCAAAAAAGTATCTATATTTGCCGTCCCTTAGAGGGATATTTTGAGCTATGGTGTAATGGTAACACAGCTGATTTTGGTTCAGTCGTTCAAAGTTCGAGTCTTTGTAGCTCAACAAGAGGTGGTCTTTTAAAGGCAGCCTCTTTTGTTTTTATGACTAACTAGGTTTGTCGGCACTGTGGTAACACAGCTGCTGCTATTTCTTGGGGTTCAGTCGTTCAAAGACCAGAGTCTTTATAGCCGAACAAGAGGTGGTCTTTTAAAGGCAGCCTCTTTTGTTTTTATGACTAACTAGGTTTGTCGGCACAGTGACAACACAGCTGCTGCTGTCAAGAACTAAAAAAATGGAGAGCAACTATACATATAGCGCCCTCCATTTGCTTTACATAACTATTAACTATCTACGGCTACTTGCCGCCACCACCACCTCGATTATACGTGCGCAACAACACACTCTTGAAATCCTCCTCAGCTACAAACATCTTACCCACCTGATTCATAGAAATCACACCCACAAGTTTAGAAGCATACTCCTTGTCTAAAGCCAAAAGATTAGCATCAATCCTGAACATCTCATCAATATCCACCTCCGTAGCAACTCCCTCACGCATCTTCTTCTGA
Organism: uncultured Rikenellaceae bacterium; assembly: GCA_947074135.1. Taxonomy (GTDB): domain Bacteria; phylum Bacteroidota; class Bacteroidia; order Bacteroidales; family Rikenellaceae; genus Mucinivorans. The sequence continues at coordinate 2,437 of CAMTOL010000038.1, read as the reverse complement.
ATCTTGTGTTTAGCCGAAAACTGCTCGCGCTTCTTTGCCCAAAACTCATTGTACAAAGGCCAAAACTTAGCGCTTTGCTCAGGAGTCAAAGACAACTGCTCGGTAAAATAGCCGATTCTCATAGCAATTATCTGCTCACGATGACTCTGACGATCATCGCCCTGTTTGCCCGAACCATTACCATGCGCCATCGCTCCAACAGTAAACAATGAAACGATAACTATAACAAATAACTTTTTCATCACTATACGCTAAATTTACTTTTTATTTAATTTAATCCTTGCTAAAACGAACTACTACTCTGCAAAAAGATCCTCAAAACTAGCCCCTCCGAAATAATTAACATAATCCATCGCCGCCTCTGCCAACAGGTAGTTATGCTCGTCATCGTTCAAAATGTCAAGCAACTGCATCTCATCAACCCCATAAAGAGTCATACTCTCAATATCTATCTCGGATGCCATCAGTGCTTCACGCTCCAAAGCAGCTCCAGTCATAAAATAAAAACCTCCCCAAGCCAATGCAACCATTGCCGCAAAACCTGCCGCAAAACCAACCAACGAACGCCACGAAGTCTGCTTTGATGCCCCAATATCAACTCTAGGTCTAATATCTAACTCTGACGCAGTATCATCTTCTGCCAAAATATGCTCCATCGGAGGCAAATCGACAGAACGCACAGAATTTTCTCTACTAAGCACAGTCTTGCTTAATATCGACTCCTGAAGACCTTTAAAGTAGCCCTCTGGTACGCTGTATGGATTTTTATTGTTCATTGTCGCTAACAGTGGAGATTTTATTATTTTTCACTTACAACTCTTAGATGCCCGATTGCATAAAAAGGTTTAATTGATCCTGAACTTTTTTTTGCGCGTGATGATAAGATGCCTTCAACGCACCCTCAGACGTCTCCATTATCTCTGCCATTTCATTGTACGGCATCTCGTCGAAATAACGCATATTGAAGACCGCTCGCTGCTTGGGAGGTAGAGTTTCTATCGCCATACAAAAAGCCTTCTCCGCTGCATCACCGTCAAAATAGGGGTCATTGCTATAAAGATTACGCAACTCACGCTCAGAATCCTCACCACCAATATAGCGCGACGAATGTTTGGAACGCAAAAAACCCAACGCCTCGTTAACCGCTATGCGATAAATCCAGGTATAAATTCCCGCCTCGCCCCTAAAATTGTCGAAATTCTGCCACACCTTGATAAAAGTGTTCTGTACTACATCATCAGCATCATCGTGACTCACCACAATACGCCTAACAACATAGTATATCTTCTCACTATACTTCTCGACTATCTCTTCGAAAACCATCTACACTTTTAAATTATTAACTGTAAAATTAACAGTTCGAACACCACTTACCATCGCAACTTTTCTCAAAAAGAGAAAGTAGAACTCAAATCAGCTTCAATTATTAATTAAACTAATTATTTGCGGGTAATTACCCTCTTAACTGCCTCTTTAACAGCAGCAGATGTCAATCCATAGTGCTCCATCAAATCGTTTGGAGTGCCGCTTTGACCAAACTTATCGTCAACACCAACATACTCAACTGGAGCAGGATGATTGCGAGCCAGAAGTTGCGCCACGCTATCGCCCAAACCACCATTATAGAGATGCTCTTCGGCAACAACCACACAACCAGTCTTGCGAACACTGTTAAGAATCGCCTCGCCGTCAAGTGGTTTAATTGTGTGAATGTTAATCAAATCAACCGACACACCCTCTGCCTCCAACTCCTCGGTTGCCTTAATGGCACGCCACAACATATGACCAGTAGCAATAACTGTCACATCTTTTCCTTCGTTCCACTGAACTGCCTTGCCAATCTCGAACACCTCGTCTTGGGCAGTGAAAATAGGCTCAACTGGACGTCCAAAACGTAGATATACTGGACCTTCATACTTAGCAGCAGCAATTGTTGCCGCTTTAGTCTGGTTATAGTCGCAAGGGTTGATAACTACAAAGTTTGGCAACATCTTCATCAGACCTAAGTCCTCCATAATCTGGTGAGTAGCACCATCTTCACCTAGGGTGATGCCTGCGTGAGAGGCGGCAATCTTAACATTAGTATTGCTATAGGCTACCGATTGACGAAGTTGGTCGTAAACCCTACCCGACGCAAATGCAGCAAAAGTACCAATAAAAGGAACCTTGCCAGCAATAGCCATACCTGCCGCTGCCGATACCATATTAGCCTCAGCAATACCAGCTTGCAAGAAACGCTCCGGGAACGCCTCGATAAATTTTTCATACTTAATTGAACCTATCAAATCGGCGCACATTCCGACAATGCGCCCATCTTTAATGGCTGCTTCGTAAAGACCATCGCCAAAACCCGAACGGGTGTCTTTTTGACCTGTAACTTCGTACTTTTTCATATTCTGAAATCTGTTATTATTTTTTTGCTTTAATTGTATCGTTT
>CAMTOL010000037.1 GCA_947074135.1 uncultured Rikenellaceae bacterium | reverse complement strand
GAAAGGGTAAGGAGGGAGATGAAGGAGATATCATAGACAAATATTTCAACGCAATAATTAAGTCGTTAGATGCAGACAATATAAACCCAATTAAGGGAATAATAGGTGGAGAAGTAGATGTCAGCGAGCTAAAGGTGGAAATCGGCAAGGAGACTTTTATACATTACGGTAAATGTATACAAGCTATCATTAACTTTATAATCATTGCTTTTTATGTGTTTAGGATGATAAAAGCGATTAATAAAGTAAAAGATTTGACTGAGAAGAAGAAAAAAGAGGAGGAGGCAGCAACACCTCCACCACCTCCTGCTCCGGACGAAAAAGAGGTGCTTCTCACTCAGATTCGCGACCTACTAAAAGCTCAAAACGAAAAGAAATAACAATTTTTTAAACAATGTATCGTTTAGAAAAGAGTTAAACACGAAATAAAACCTAAAAAACAATAAAAATTTAAACAAAATGATCTATTCACACGAAGTAGAACAACAATGTGTTGTTAAAAAAGGTCCTAACCACGGTCCTGCACCTATTCCTGAAGAGGGAAAATGGGTACGTGCAAAACAGATTGCCGACATCAGCGGACTTACTCACGGTGTTGGTTGGTGTGCTCCTCAACAAGGAACTTGCAAACTAACGCTTAACGTTAAAGAGGGTATCATTGAAGAGGCTCTTATCGAAACAGTAGGTTGCTCTGGTATGACTCACTCTGCAGCTATGGCAGCTGAGATTCTCCCAGGTAAAACTCTTCTTGAGGCTTTGAACACTGACCTAGTTTGTGACGCTATCAATACAGCAATGCGTGAACTTTTCCTTCAAATCGTTTACGGACGTACTCAAAGTGCTTTCTCTGAAGGCGGTCTTCCAGTAGGAGCAGGTTTAGAGGATCTAGGAAAAGGTCTTCGTTCACAAGTTGGTACAATGTTCGGTACTAAAGTTAAAGGTGTTCGTTACCTTGAGATGGCTGAAGGTTACTGTACTCGTATGGCTCTTGATGCCGACGATGAAGTTATCGGTTATGAGTTTATCCACCTTGGTAAATTTATGGACGCGGTTAAAAAAGGTACAGACGCTAACGAAGCTCTAAAAGCAGCAACTTCGAACTACGGACGTTTTGCTGATGCAGTTAAATATATTGACCCAAGACACGAATAAGAATATGGCAGCACTTTTTGAAAGTTACGACAGACGTATTAATCAGATTAATGCGGTGTTAAATGGATATGGTATCGCTTCTATCGAAGAGGCTAAAGCTATCTGTGATGGTATCGGTATTGACCCATACGCAATGTGTAAAGAGACTCAGCCTATTTGTTTCGAGAATGCGGCTTGGGCTTATGTAGTAGGTGCGGCAATTGCAATCAAAAAAGGTTGTAAAGATGCTGCTTCGGCTGCTGAGGCAATTGGCGAAGGTTTGCAAGCGTTTTGTATCCCAGGTTCTGTGGCTGCTGACCGTAAGGTAGGTATTGGTCACGGTAATTTGGCTGCAATGCTTCTTCGTGAGCAGACTAAGTGTTTTGCTTTCTTGGCAGGTCACGAAAGTTTTGCTGCTGCTGAGGGTGCAATCAAAATCGCTCAAATGGCAAACAAAGTTCGCAAAGAGCCTTTGAAAGTAATTTTGAATGGTCTTGGTAAAGATGCGGCGATGATTATCTCTCGTATCAATGGTTTTACTTATGTTCAAACTCAGTTTGACTATGCGTCAGGTGATTTGGCAATTGTAAAAGAGAAGAAATATTCTGAAGGTACTCGTGGTAGCGTTCGTTGCTTCGGTGCAGATGATGTACGCGAAGGTGTGGCTATTATGCGCGCTGAGGGTGTAGATGTATCTATTACAGGTAACTCGACTAACCCTACTCGTTTCCAACACCCTGTTGCAGGTACATACAAGAAAGAGTGTATCGAGGCTGGTAGAAAATATTTCTCTGTAGCATCTGGTGGTGGTACAGGTCGTACACTTCACCCAGACAATATGGCAGCAGGTCCTGCATCATATGGTATGACTGATACTATGGGTCGTATGCACGGTGATGCTCAATTCGCTGGATCTTCGTCAGTTCCTGCTCACGTTGAGATGATGGGATTCTTGGGTATGGGTAATAACCCGATGGTAGGTGCTACTGTTGCGGTTGCAGTATCAATCGAAGAAGCCTCTCGCTAAAAAACTGTGAAATCGGCACTTATGCGGCACAGTAGGTAGAACCTCAATGCTCACATACTTGAAGTATGCTCCGCTTGAGAACCTACCTCCTGCACCACCTAAGCACCAATTTGACAACTTTTTAAGAAAATAGTTAGAAAACGCTTTGTAGAAATACAAGGCGTTTTTTGTGTTATTTTGGGTGATTTTAGACAGCTTTTGCTTCTTATTCTTTATTGGTTTTTGAAAATAGAAGATTTATATTCTTTGAGTATCTATATCTTTATTATATTTGTACTTGAAGCTAATAATAAATTGAAGATAATACAATAGAGATTTAACAGAATACATATTTACGTAAGAAGCGTTTACTATATATTTGTGAAGTCCTAAACTACCACTTTTTGACAACAATCACAGAAGTAATATTTAGATGCTTACATTTTAGGGTGCGGTAGCCCTTAGACTCAACAAGGATTGTCCGCACTTTTTTATTGGTATAGATTCATAGAAAAAACAAAAACTATGATAAAAGGAAAATTAAATAATTGTAAATCAATCTCCGTAAGTAGCGAATATCTCTATCATAAAGAAGATGAAACGGAGATATACATAGTAGGGCATATATATAATCTATTTGCTAAAAACATTGCAGAGGTTGTTTTGAAATCTTATCTGAATGAAGGTTATAGATACTTCTCTAGAGTAGATGGTTCTTTTGTGATTATAATCTATACCACAAAACAGACTATTATTGTAAGAGATCATCATGGATTAGGAGCTCAAATATATTATGAAAAAAATATGTTTTCAAGTTCTTTATATGATCTAACTCGAGAAGATAATGTTGATGCAACACCAAACTATAATTCCCTTGCCTTTTTCCTTACAGCAGGACACGTAAAAGGACCTAATAGTTCTTTTTCAAATATATTCAAATTAGATGCAGGACATATATTAGAGTACGAAGAAGGCAAACAATTAAAAACAATCAATCTATTCCCTTCTGATGAGGTTATACCACAAATAGATAAACGCAAAACATTAGATGATTATGCTGATGAGTTTTACTCTTTACATAAACAAGCTATTGAGCGTAGAATAAATAATCAAAACAAAGTTGGACTATTTCTTAGCGGAGGTTATGATTCAGGTGCAAACTTAATAGCTCTTAGAGAGATTTACAATAAAGATATATTTACTTATTCAATTGGTTTTAAAGGATCTAACATTTCAGAGCTACCTCAATCAAAATTAATGACTCAGACATTTGATTCTATTCATCAAGAGTACGAAATAGATGGGAGTGAGATATCTGCTTTACCTAAATTGATTAAACATTTTGGAGATCCATTTGCAGAGTGTGGTATGATGGTAAATTATAGTGTATTTGGACTTTCTGGATTTAATTTTGATGGTGTTTTATTGGGTGGAGAAGGTAATGATCATTATTTCTCAACTGCAAACCGTCAGATGGCAATTAATTGTTTGATTGCTAAGAGCGGATTAACAAAGCCATTAAATGCTCTTAAGTCATATCTGAATCAAGAGAAGTTCGATAATGATGGTTTATTGTATAGACCTAATTTTCATCTAGAAACTTCACTTAATATAATTCAAGGTGAGATTTTTGGTTTTCCAAGATGGCAAGTGCCTAGATTCTTAAATGAAAAATCACATCTATTGCCTAATCCTTTTATTGTACCAAAGAACAATAAATATGAGGAATTATATCTACAACATGTTTTATTAACAGATATCGAAAAGAGCCTCAATCGCATTATATTATTTAAATCCTCAAAGATATCTCAAATATACAATAGTCATATTGCCTATCCTTTTGTTGATTTGGATATATATCATTTTATGAATAATCTTCCAACAGAGTATAAGTGTAAGGGGAAGAATCTTTTTTCTATTGCTATGGGAAAGGGTATTTCTAAATATCTTCATAAATACATATATTCGCCTAAGATGCCTAAAATTGTAGCAGAAAAACCAAAACAAGGAGGTTTTGTTCCAATGGCTATATTCTTTCAAGATGATAATCAAAGAAAAAGATTATCAGAATTTATATTGTCATCATCTATTTGTGATGACTTCTTAAATAAAAAAGAGGTTGAAAAATTTTTGCAACTATTCGACAAAGAGAGTAAAGACCCTATTAAATGGTTTTGGTATAGGCAGATTAAGTGCAATCAGTTTTTCAATATTCTCTCATTAGCTATATGGTGGGAAGAGTTTGTTAAGGGTAAAACAATACAATTATAATTAGTTAATAATGTTTAAGAAGTGCTAGGATTAAAATTAGTATGAACACCAATGGTTAAACGAATTTGTCGAATAGTAAAATATGGCTATCTCTGTTTTTAGAGTTTCACTTCGGCTGTGAGTAGCAAGAGTATAAACCCAAAGTCTAAAAATTTAGAGAGAATTGCGGCACAAAAGAAATATCTCCTTGACTATTTACCATATTCCTAACAAAACACTTAATTTGTTCCATATTTTGTCTAAATTTGCTCATATATTGTGTACATTTGTATCACACAAATAATCCACGCGTAAGAATTTGAACAAATCCACACCAGGAATCAGCAACAAAGAACAAGAATCGAGTCGAATTTATTTTGCGTAGTCACACAGTTGGCAAGATAGTGTAAAAACAGCATATGTTAATATAAAGTTTTTTATTAATTATGTTATGGATTGAGTAAAATGGAACTATCACTAGCAACTACACAAGAAAGTAAGTAAGCTTTTACTCATATATTAGGAGTAACTGCTTGATGCACTTCGAGCTCGACAAGCAATTTGCTCTATTAATTCTTAAAATAGAAGAGAAGAGCCAAACAAGTTAATGACTCAATATCGGACTAACTAAAACTAATAAATAATAAACCTAAAATAACTATGCTAAAAAAAATTCTTTCGGGTTTGGCCATTTCGGCTCTTTGTGGACTTGGAGTTAACGCCCAAGCGCAGAGTTTCACCGAGTGGCAAGACTGTAACGTAAATCAGATTAACAGAGCTCAGATGCGCTCTTCGTTTTTTGCCTATCAATCGGTAGATGAAGCTATTAAAGGCGTAAAAGAGAATAGTCAATATTTCAAATCACTAGACGGCAAATGGAAATTCCACCACGTGCAAAACGCGAACGAACGTCCAACTGACTTTTTTAAACAAGGCTATAATACTATGCACTGGAACGAAATTATGGTGCCTGGTATGTGGGAACTTAACGGTTACGGAGATCCAATATATATTAATGCGGGCTTCCCTTGGTCGTCGGTTGTGAAAGCTAAACCTGCCGATTCGCCAACCGACTCTAAGGCTGACCCAGCAAAATTGCCATCGGCAAATAAATATGAGTCGGCACTTACTTTCGAGGGGCAATTCTATGGTATCCCTGCCGAACAAAATGCCGTTGGATCATATGTTCGCACTGTCGAAATTCCTGCTTCGTGGAGCAGTCGCCAAACCTTTATGCACTTTGGCTCTGTAACATCGAACGTTTACCTTTGGGTTAACGGCAAATTTGTCGGATACTCGGAAGATAGTAAACTTGGCGCAGAGTTCGATCTTACCCCTTATGTTAAGACTGGCAAAAACACTATCGCTTTCCAAGTTTTCAGATGGTGTGACGGCAGTTGGTTGGAGGATCAAGACTTTTGGCGATTATCGGGTGTAGCTCGTGAAACCTATCTATATTCACGTCCAACTACTCGTTTAGATGACCTTACAATCACTACTGATTTGGACGACAGCTACCGTAATGCTGACCTTAATATAAAAGCCGAGTTGAAAGGCAACGGAGCAAACGCAAACTTCGAACTCTTCAAAGATGGAGTGCTCGTAGCTTCGCAAAAAGCAAAGGCAGGTAAAAACGGTGAGGTAGCAATCTCAATGCCAATCGAAAATCCTGCAAAATGGACAGCAGAAACTCCAAATCTATACTCGCTTTTAACTACAATCTATAACTCGAAGGGCGAAGTTACTGAAGCTCTTACCCAAAACGTTGGCTTTAGAAAAATTGAGGTTAAGAATGCTCAAATCCTCATTAATGGCCAACCTGTCTATTTTAAGGGTGCTGACCGTCACGAACTTGACCCTGACGGAGGATACGTTGTTTCTCGTGAGCGTATGATACAAGATATTAAACTTCTCAAAGAGCTAAACTTCAATGCTGTACGCACATCACACTACCCTAACGACCCACTTTGGTATGAACTATGCGACCAGTACGGAATTTACCTAGTTGCCGAGGCTAACATCGAATCGCACGGTATGGGTTATGGCGAACAAACATTGGCTAACAATCCTCGTTTCCTAAAGGCTCACTTAGAGCGTACCTCACGCATGCAACTTCGTGACAAAAACCACCCTTCAATCATCTTCTGGAGTATGGGCAACGAGGCTGGTGGCGGATCAAACTTTAGTACAGCCTACGATGCAATGAAAAAGTTTGATCCAACGCGCTTGGTTCAGTACGAACAAGCACTCTACGACAAAAAAGATAACTATTACTCTGACATATGGTGTCCTATGTATGCTGATTACGGCGATATGGAGGCTCTTGGCGAGTTCAACGAAAACGGAAAAGTTATCGAAGGCACTTGGCAACTTCCATTCTATATGAACGGAAGGCCACGCCCTGTAATCCAGTGCGAGTATGCTCACGCTATGGGTAACTCGCTAGGTGGTTTCAAAGAGTACTGGGACTTGTTCCGTAAATACGACAACCTACAAGGAGGCTTTATTTGGGACTGGGTTGACCAATCGCTTAGAGATTATCGTGGACAAGAGGGCAAGTCGATGATTTACACTTATGGTGGAGATTATGGCCGCTATACGGTTGATGATAATAACTTCTGCTCGAATGGCGTTGTTAGCCCTGATCGTGTACCAAATCCACACGCTTACGAAATTGCCTATATTCAACAAAATATCTGGGTAACTCCAGTTGACTTGAAGAGTGGCGTTGTAGAGGTTTACAACGAAAACTTCTTCACTAACCTCGACAACTATTATGTAGAGTGGAATTTAATGCAAAATGGCGTTGTTCAACAAAGTGGTGTTATCGAAAACATTAAAGTTGAACCACAACAAAAATCAAAACTAACAATTCCTTATACACAACCTCAAAACGGTGCGCACAACGGCGAATGGCTGCTAAATATTGACTTTAAACTCAAAAAGGCTAGCGGATTGGTTGCAGCTGGTCACAGAGTGGCTTACGAACAAATCGAACTTCGTCCTTATGATGCTTTTGCGGCAGGTGTTGAGCCTCGTGGAGCTGAACTTACAGTTAATTCTAGCACTCGTGCAATTAAGGTTGAAGGCGAGAACTTTTCTGTATTTATTTCTCGCTGGACTGGACTAATCACCGACTACACAGTTGACGGTAACAGTATGCTAGAGAGCGGTTTCTCGGTTCGTCCATCGTTCTGGCGTGCGCCAACCGACAATGACTTTGGTGCTGGACTCCAAAACAAACAACGTGCGTGGTTCGAACCTAAAACTAAAACTCGAAGCGTTACAGTTGAACGCAGCGGCGAACTGATGGTCGTTAAGTCTGAAATCGAACTTACTGAACTAAGTGCAGTACTTTATATTAGCTACACTATCAATGGTCGAGGCGAAATCGGAGTAAACCAAGAGCTTAAAACCGATGGTTCGGCAACCGAGAAACCATACCTATTCCGCTATGGCATGGAGATTACAATGCCTTCGCGTTACGACTGGGTGAACTACTATGGTCGTGGTCCATTCGAGAACTATTCTGACCGAAACAACGCTTCGAAACTTGGAATTTACACTGGTAAAGTATCTGATGAGTACTATTCATACATTCGTCCTCAAGAGAGCGGCAACCATACCGATTTGCGTTGGTTAGAGGTTGTAAATCGTGGTGGTCGTGGTTTGAAATTTAGCTCATCTAAACCCTTCTCAGGTTCAGCTCTAAGATTCTTAGACTCTGACCTTGACGATGGAGTAAACAAAGATGCTCACTCGCATTCGGGCGAACTCAAAGAACGCAAGCTGACAAACGTTCATATTGACGCACTTCAAAGCGGACTAGCTTGCGAGAACTCTTGGGGAGCTGTGCCTCGTGCTGAGTATCGCCTGCCTTATGGCGATTACAGTTTCGACTTTGTAATCTCACCATTAGGTTTTAACCTCTAATTATTAAAAGTTGAGAGCTAGAATAAAATCATTTTATCTAGCTCTCAATCTTTATAAAAAGGGCTGAATTTCCGTTATTTTGGAGATTCAGCCCTCTATTAATTAACACCTCTTTGACTATTTAACACTAAAAGCATAAATAGTTGTTTGGGTATATTGTTCGCCTTGACGCAGGATTGGAGATGGAAAATTAGGGTGATTAGGAGCAGCAGGGAAATTCTGAGCCTCGAGCGCAACACCCGTACGATAGTTGTGAACGTCACCTCGCTTACCTACATCTTTTCCGTCCATAAAGTTGCCGCTATAAAACTGAACAGCAGGTTGGTCAGTCAACACACTCATCTCAATTCCAGTTTTAGGTTCATAAAGCGTGGCAGCCAAAATTACATCATTACCGTAAGGTTTAGATTCACTGCGATTAATCACAAAATTATGATCATACCCTCCTCCAAACTTAATGGCTTGACAATCTGCTTCAATTCTATCGCCAATAAGAGTTGGAGTACTAAAATCTAGCGGAGTACCAATCACACTTTCAATCTGTCCTGTTGGAATCAATTCGCTATTTGTCGGCGTAAAATTATCTGCATTAAGGTACAAAATGTGAGAATTTGTTGACTCTGCACTTGTACCATAAAGGTTAAAATAGCAGTGCGAAGTTGGGTTGAGAATCGTCACCCCATCGGTAGTTGCACGGTAGTCTATCTTTAGAGCATTATCGGCAGTGATAGTGTATATTACATCGATTGACAATTGTGCTGGATACCCCTCCTCGCCATCGGCAGCGACATAGTTTAATGTAATAGTGCTATCGCTACTATTTGTTAAGTTCCAAACCTGTTCGCTAAATCCACCTTTACCTCCGTGGAGCTGATTTTGACCTTCGTTGGTAGTTAGCTGATACTCTTTGCCTTCAATCGCAAATCGACCTTTATCTATACGATTGCCAAAACGTCCCACGATAGGACCAGCATACAAATCAGTCGAGGCTAGATAAGCTTGAATTGAGGGATAACCCCAAACTACATCTTTAAAGCTTCCATCATTCGATTTAACCCATAGCGCCACCACTCTAGCCCCAAAATTTGTAATTTGGGCAGTCATACCACTACTGTTAGCTATAGTATATAACGCAACCTGCTTACCTTCGAATTTAGTGATAAATTTTTCGCTTGGTATTAGCTCCACACCATTCGATTGGTTTGAAACAGTCGTACAGCTCGCTAGAGCCAATGCCACAGAGAGCAAAATTGATATTCTTTTAAACATTTTCATAACTACAATTTAAATAATTTATCTCAACGAAATAGTGACAATCGACTTTGCAGGTAGAGTAACTGTAAGCTCACCACCTTTGAGTTTAGCATCTTTGAAGGACTCTTTTTTAATCACGCCTGGATTGTCGAACGAGTTATAGGTATTGAGCGTCGATGCTGTAATTACCGAGCTCTCAACCACTTTCGACACCTTAACACCATTGACAACGCAACTTAAATCGACAGTTTTAGTCGGATCGACGTTAACAATCGAGATATGGATAACTCCATTTTTGTCGCGCGATGACGAAACACTTAACTGCTCAACTTGAGAGTGATTCAGCTCATACTTCATACAATTCACATCGACAGGCAGTAGTGTAGCGTCGTGGTGTACTTTATACATATCAAAGATATGGAAAGTAGGCGTAAGTATCATTTTTTCGCCTTCGGTCAAGAAGAGAGCTTGAAGTACATTGACAATTTGCGCAATGTTAGCCATTCTCACTCTATCGGCGTGGTTGTTGAAGATATTGAGGGTCACGGCAGCTGTAATAGCATCACGAAGCGTGTTTTGTTGGTACAAGAATCCCGGATTTGTTCCCGGCTCAACCTCATACCAGTTACCCCACTCATCAACCGCAAGAGCAGTCTTTTTCTCAGGGTCATACTTATCCATCACAGCCGAATGTTCTTTGATAAGTTCGTCCATATAGTAAGCCAAGTGGAGAATTTTGAAGTACTCCCACTCGTCAAACTCAGTTGCAGAGCCTTTTTTACCCCAATCTGCAACAGTATAGTGGTGCAACGAAACACCCCAACGCTGTCCATTATCTGTTCCTTTCATCAAAACATCCATCCAATGTGTATCGCCAGAGCTTGGACCACCTGCAATTTTCAAAATTCGGTTGTCGCCATAGTTCTTAACAAAGGTTTGATATCTGCGATATAGGTCGGTATAGTATTGAGCAGTCATCGAACCACCACAACCCCAGTTCTCGTTACCAACACCGAAAAACTGTAATTTCCAAGGTTTGTCACGACCATTCTCACGACGAAGTTTAGCCATAGGGCTCTCACCGTCCATTGTCATATACTCAACCCACTTTGCCATCTCCTCTACCGTACCACTACCTACATTTCCGCAAACATAAGGTTCTGTTTCAAGCACTTCGCACAGATTCATAAATTCGTGAGTACCGAACGAGTTATCCTCGACTACTCCACCCCAACTGGTGTTAACCATCTTCTTACGGCTCTCCTTTGGACCAATACCGTCCATCCAGTGATACTCGTCGGCAAAACAACCACCAGGCCAACGAAGATTAGGGATTTTAATGCTTTTAAGCGCATCGATTATGTCGTTGCGAACACCTCCGGTGTTAGGAATATTAGAGTTCTCGCCAACAAAGCGTCCGTCATATATACAGTGACCCAAAGGCTCAGAGAAGTGACCGTAAATATGACGGCTAATCTCGTATTGCCCCTTATCAGCATTGATTGTAACAGTTGCTCTATTTTGCGCCGATGCAATTGACATCAAACACAGAAACAAAAATAGTAGCGTTGCTCTTTTTTTCATTATAGGTTTTAGGTTTAGTTTATAATCTAAATCAATAGTTAACGATAGCTTTAAATCGTTTCTCTAATCGTCGCTTTTTGGAAAAAGTCGCCGAATTTACGTAGAAAAACTTTTATCGATTCTTCGAATCGAATGACTTTTTCAATTCACAATTCACAATTGATTATTAATTCGAAGTTTATTTAGAGGAAATAGTTTTTGGTTTTACCTTTTTACAAAAAGGTAAAGTAGTTAACATTTATAATTATTTTCAAGTAAAAATGATGGTTAACTTCTAAAGTTTAGTTTCAGTAAAATTACCAATTTCTAAGTATTTTTGGTAGAGTTTATCGTAAAGCTCATAATTTGTCATATTGGGTTCATAGTTAGCATCAAAGCCTTGTCCCATAGCTTTTTGCGCATCTTCGACAGTTGGATAGACTCCAGCAGCCACCGCGGCAAACATAGCAGCACCAAAGGCGCAAGTTTGCTCGGTTGCAGCCACCTTGATAGGCATACCAATCACGTCCGCCATAGTTTGCATCACAAATGGCGATTTACGAGCAACGCCACCTAGCCCGATAATTCCGTTAACCTCAACGCCCTCTCTGCGGAAACGCTCTACTATAGCACGAGAGCCATAAGCAGTAGCTTCGACCAAAGCTCTAAAGATACGAGGAGCTGACGAACCGAGCGTCAATCCTGTAATTGCTCCTTTTACGTTTTGGTTAGCATCTGGAGTTCGACGACCATTCATCCAATCAGTTGCAATAATTGTTGACTCTTCGATTGGCAACTTTGCAGCCTCCTCGCTAAGTCGTGGAATTAGGTTATCAATTGCGTTTTGGTCGTCCATACCCCAAGCCAACACATTTTTGAACCAAGCATAAACATCGCCAAAACCCGATTGACCAGCCTCTAAGCCTACATAGCCAGGAATAACCGAGCCATCAACTTGACCGCAAATCCCTGCTACCAACTTATCACCAACACTGTTGTAGTCGGTAATGAGAATATCGCAAGTCGAAGTACCGATTGCACGAGCTAGGATATTAGGCGTGATTTCGCCACCAACTGCGCCCATATGGCAGTCAAAAGCACTCACACCGACAACCACGCTTTGAGGTAGTCCCAAACGAGTAGCCCACTCCGAGCTAAGAGTTCCAACAGCTTTGTCGCTAGTGTGAGTTTCGGCAAATAGTCTATCACGATAACCGTCCAACAATGGACTTAGAGCTACAAAAAACTCATTTTCGGGCAGACCTCCCCAATTTGGGTGCCACATAGCCTTATGCCCTGCCGAACAGCGGCTACGAACCACCTCGCTAGGAGCAATTTTGCCAGTAACAAGTGCCGACATCCAGTCGCAATGCTCAATCCACGAGTGCGCAGCCTCACGTACCGCCTCGTCCTCTTTGATAACGTGCAGCATCTTAGCCCACACCCATTCAGACGAGTAGATACCACCTTCGAACATAGTGTAATCTGTTTTCCATCTACGAGCAAGTTCGTTGATTTGAGCTGCCTCCTCAGTAGCTGTATGATCTTTCCAAAGCACAAACATTGCGTTTGGATTCTCCTCAAAACCGGGAGTCATAGCTAGTGGCAAACCGTTTTTATCGACCAACACTGGAGTTGAGCCAGTGGTGTCGAACGAGATGCCAACAACACCCTCGGCTGTTCCTTCAGGCGATTTACTGAGCGCATCTTTTATTATAAATTCGAGAGTTTCTATATAATCTAACGGATGTTGACGATAGCGATTTTTCGATGGATCACAGTACATACCTTTAGCCCAACGAGGGTAGCTCATCACCTAGAAGTTCGAAAATCAACATCATTAATATTGATACCCACACATTCAGACACACGAATACCTGTGCCAATATAAAACGATAACTATACTAACACCCGACATTTTGTTTTTTCTT
>CAMTOL010000036.1 GCA_947074135.1 uncultured Rikenellaceae bacterium | reverse complement strand
GGTGGACCAGCATTCAAAGTATTCAAAAATCAATAACTCCATTTCAGAAGCGGTCAGCAAATTGCACCCATACACCAATACGCACTTTAGACTCTTGAAGAAACTTGCAGCCACAGCATTGTACATAAATTATGTCGTCACTTGGCAATTCAAACGAGTTTGATTGCGCTCGCTCCTAATAATTTTCCAAGCAGGTCCCTTTTCGGAACATACATTGTACGATTTTCATTTTACCCATTATGAATATCCATAAACGAATATCTTACTGATCTATTTTTGAGAAGACAGCTATTGCCTTTTTTAGTATCTGACTACGTCTAAAAACTCCTTGCGAGTCAGAGTTCAATGACCATCGCTTCGTTCGGTTTGCCAAGCTCTAATTTCTTATTTTTAAGGGCTTTTTCGAGATCCTTAATCCTACGCTGTTCATCAGTGAGACGCTCCACTCCTCGTCCTGGAAACTTGCCGAACCATACTCGGCAAACTCTTTGCACCACTTGCTAAGCAAGGTCGATGAGATACCCAACTCTTTAGCTAGTGCGCTTTGAGAAGAGCGCTCATAACTCCACTTAACGGCATACTCTTTAAACTTTTTAGTGTAATTTTTTCTTTCCATCTTTCAAAGGTAACTTTTATTGCCGAACTGGCTCTGCAGTTACCGTTGGAAAGTCCAGTATTATGATTTACCATCATCTTTACCTACTGCTTCGGTGCGACACTCAACTATCAACAATGGTGATTTAATGCAATTATTGTCCATCTTTTATGCAATGTAGTGCCATTGCTTACTCAAAGTGTACTATCTACTTTTGTGATAAAGAATTTTTATCCCAATCAATTGCACAAAAGAGATGAAAAACAAAAAATACTACCTCGGTTTAGACGTTGGCGGCACTAATTTGGCTGCCGCTATTGTTGATGATAATTACCAAATTATTGAACGTCTAAAAATACCCTCTAATGCTCACCGCTCAACCGCCGAAATTATTGACAATATGGTTGAAGTGAGTCGTGGAGTCGTTGCTAAGAGTGGTTTGGAGATAAGTCAAATCTCGTCGTGGGGTATAGGTATGCCTAGTTGTATTAATATCAAAACCAACCTGCTCGTTCACGCCAACTGTTTCGGTTGGAAAAATATGCCTATATACGACCATCTCGAAGGCAAACTTCCTCTCCCATTTTTCATAGAAAACGATGCCAACTGTGCTGTCTATGGCGAAGCTCTTGCAGGTGCAGCTCAAGGCTACAAAGATGTGCTGATGCTCACTCTCGGAACTGGCGTTGGTGGCGGAATCATTATTGATGGAAAAATATACACTGGAGCCGACAATATGGGAGCGGAACTAGGACATACCAAACTGGTATATGACGGAGAGTTATGCACTTGTGGGCAGAAAGGGTGTCTGGAAGCGTACTGCTCGCTTACCGCATTGTTAAGAGTTACCAAAAAAACACTAAAACTCTATCCTCAGTCGGACTTTGCGAAAATGGTTGATGAGCAGAATATCGAATTCAACGGCGAAATAATCTTTGAAGCCGCAAAAAAAGGCGACCCTACGGCAAGTGGAATAATTGAGCAGTATATCAAGCATCTGGCGGCAGGGTTATCGACGTTTATCACAATCTTCCGTCCTTCGATAATCGTTCTTGGCGGAGGAATAGCTAATAGTGGCGATTTTCTATTCAATCCGCTTAGAGAGGAGGTTTATAAAGCAACTTTTGGGGCAGATATGATAGGAGTGCCGCCGATAGTGGGTGCTAAACTTGGCAACGATGCTGGTATTATCGGGGCAGCACTTTTGGAACAAAAATCTAAAATATTTAACAAAAATCTATAACAATGAAGCAAACAAACGAAGAGATAATCACATCTCTCAAAGGAGGTCTAATTGTGTCGTGTCAAGTTCAGCACGACGACCCAACATACTCTATTGACTTTGTCGTCAAGATGGCTAAGGCTGCTCAGTGGGGTGGAGCAGTGGGACTAAGAGCCAACTCGCCCGACCAAATCCGAGCTATCAAAAACGAGGTGGATTTGCCGCTTATAGGACTGCACAAAATTTGGTTTGACGATACCGATGTCTTTATTACTCCAACGCTCGAAGCTGCAAAAGGTGTTTGGGAGGCTGGTGCCGATATTATCGCTATGGATTGCACCTCCCAAATAACTCACGTAGGTCGTCCAGCTTATGAGCTATTGCCAATTGTCAAACGTGAGATTCCCGAAGCTCTAATTTTTGCCGATGTTTCTTCGTACGAAGAGGCTGTGAGAGCTATTGAGCTTGGTGCTGACTTTGTTGGTCCAACTCTGTATGGCTATACAGCTCAAACTAAACATATCGAAGAGCCTGATTTGAGGGAGTTTGCTCGAATGTGTCGTGATTTCAAGGATAAGGCTCACGTTGTTATGGAGGGTCATATTTATACGCCCGAAGATGCGATGAAAGCACTCTATTTAGGGGCTTATTCGGTTGTAGTAGGCAGTGCTATCACTCGTCCGCACTTGATAACCAAACGCTTTAGCGATTTGTTGACAGGCTATCAAAACAACTGGCGTGAGGCAGAGAGAAGCAAACATTAGAAACTGTAGAGGTAAATGTAATATTTCGAATCATTGTTAAATTTGTTCAATTTTTTCGATTAAATTTGTAAATAATGCTCAAAACTATGAATAAAACCCTAAAACTTTTTATAGCACTCGTTTTAATATTTGCTAGTGGTGCTTTAAGTGCAAATGCAAAAGAGAAAACCCCTCAGATAGGATACTGGGCAGATGACAACGCGGGTTTGCCATATTTTAGATATACTGGCGCACTACCCGCAGTAGGCATTGAGCCTAATGGAGAGGCAGCTAAAATATCCGATGACCCCTGGTTTCTGCTCGGTAACTATCAACTAACTCTCTTTACGCACGTGAGCGGTGAGTATGAACTCATCACTGGGCAACGTGCCTGGGGACGAATGAACCAAGGCGAGAAGATGAACTCTGGTGCCAATGGCTCTAAGATTTCAATTTTGGGCATAGATAAAAGCACAGTAAAGGAGATTCATCTAATTGGCAAAGGTTCTGAAGCGCACAATGAACACTACCAAAAGAGCTTTGGTTGTGGATTTGCACTCTATAAGTATAAAACGAATAACCTTGAGGTTGAACGAAAACTATCGGTTGCTCCATCAATGACAATTGACGGCGGAGTGCCAGCGTTTTTGCTAAAGGTGCGTATCAAAAACAGTGGGAAAGAGGCGATTAGCCTAAATTTTGAGGAGTCTGTACTGGCAAATTATCTCCCTATTCAGTTTCAACGTCAGAGCAATAGAGCGTTAAGTTTCGAGAATACATATAGCGTTGACAATGTAAAATCAATTGTTAAAGCCGACGTTACAGCCTCATCTGACGACCCACTGCTAATTGCTGACCCCGACCAGATGTCGATGTATGATGCCTACCCTCCAACACTGTTTATAAAACTTTTAACCGAAGGAGTGGTTGCTTATGACTTAAATGGAAACTTAAGTGCTACCACCTCATTGACTCTCAAACGTAACGAAGAGAGGACGATAGAGATGGTTATCGGCTTTACGTTTGAGGGTGATATGGTGCAAATAGAGCAGATGGCAACCGAACTATATGCTCATAGTAAGGATAACAGCGCTGCATCGTCGTTTGCAGCTCATTGGCTGAAAATTATTCCTGCGCTAGAGAACCAAAGTGACAAAGAGATTCGCCAAGAGCTTCGTTGGCACGCCTACAACCTCGAAGCAATGGCAACATATAGCTCGTTCTATAAAGAGACTAAAATACCGCAAGGCACTATCTATGACTACTACTGGGGCGAACACGCCAGTGCACGTGACAATTTCCAACACGCACTGCCACTGATTTACTATAACCCCGAACTAGCCAAAAGTGTGATGCGATATATGGCAAAACGCACAACTAATTGGGGCGAAATTCGGCTCATAGAGTACGGTAATGGCTATGCCGAAAATATGGTCTATAATGTGAGCGACCAGCAGCTGTTCTTCTTTATGCTGATGTCTGAATATTTGAGAGTTACCAAAGATTACGCCTTTTTGGACGAAAAAGTAGGCTTCTTTCCATACGGTAATGGTGGCAGCGGTTCGATGTTGGATTGTGTGAAAAATTGCTTCTCGTACCTCAAAAACAACGTCAAAACAGGACCTCACGGATTAGTCAGACTGCTCAATTCCGACTGGAACGACAATGTGTTTGTTGCAAAGCCATCGCCCTATAACTGGGTTATCTACACAGCCGAGTCGCATATGAATACTACAATGGCAATTAGCATACTGAGCAACCTTATTCCATCGCTTAGAGAGTACGCTCAGAGAGTAAACAGCAAAGAGCTGCAAAAAAAGGCGGAGGTTATAGTTAAGAGTATGAACAAATATTGGGATTCGCTTTACAACGCTTTTATGGTCGACCTAGGCGATAGAGAGTTTTCTCGTCGAATGTATTTCAACGGCGAGTCGATTGGCGACGATAATATGTTTTTAGAGCCACAAGGCTATATGCTTCAAATCAAAGAGCTGTCCATAGAGCGCAAAAAAGCACTCTACGCTCAGATGCAAAAACGAGTTTACCAGAACGAAAAACTAGGAGCTCGTCAGCAACAAACGCCTGAATTTACCGCACCAGGGCTTGAAGATGGTTCTAGGGAGAATGGCGGATTTTGGTACTCGCTCAATGGACCTGCTATTGTGGGAGTGAACACATTTGATAGCGATGAGGCTTGGCGACTATTGCGCAATATGACCTTTAAAAATTATGCCCAACAGTTTCCACAGTACTGGACATCGTATTGGTCGGCTGCCGACAATGTAGAGTCCTCGTTAATGGGGACTGAGGAGGGTCTGCCCGACCAGAGTTTGGATTACGCTGCAATTCCAGTCTATTGCGCCCATCCTCACGCTTGGATTCTCTACTGCTACTACCGCTTGAGCGAGTAACCACTAAACTTCAAATAAGCAATCGCTATGGTAAAGATTAGGCACGGTTTTGTGGGGCAGAGGTTGGTGGTCTATCCAATCTACGTTATCGAGGAGGCATTAGCCAATCCTTTGTCGGCGGATTTGGTTGTCCACTCGATGGGATATTTTCCTAGGGCAGATGGTCACTACATAGAGAGGAAGAATGGTTGTGGGGAGTATATTCTGATTTACTGTGTCAAGGGGAAGGGTTATTATGAACTAAAAGGTGAGCAGTATTCGGTTTTGGAGAATCAATTTTTTGTTCTACCCTCCGACGTACCGCATAGGTATTGGGCAGATTGCAATGAGCCGTGGAGTATATATTGGATACACTTCAAGGGAAAAAAAGCACCACCGATTTATGAACAACTCCGCTCGATTAATGATATAAAGATAAGCAAACAGTCAAGAGTATCGCAGCGTATTGAGGTTTTCGATGAGCTGTTAAATGTGATGGAGAGCGAAACTAGAGAATCGACTGTTTGTTATGTCAATATGGCTGTAAATCA
Source organism: uncultured Rikenellaceae bacterium (assembly GCA_947074135.1). GTDB lineage: Bacteria > Bacteroidota > Bacteroidia > Bacteroidales > Rikenellaceae > Mucinivorans. The sequence continues at coordinate 8,022 of CAMTOL010000036.1, read as the reverse complement.
TCTATTCGCTACTTTTCTTTACGTTAGCGAGTACCAGAAGGCTAAATATTCGACCGAAAAGGCTGTCAATACCTCTTTCATAAGTCTTGCGACACACTATATGAACGAGAATATTGAGGTGCAGTTAACATTGGGTGATATGGCATCAAATTTCGGTTATTCGAAGTCCTATTTTTATCGGGTTTTTCATCGTGAAACAGGTATGTCGCCGGTTGCTTATTTTCAGAGTATCAAAGTCAAACGAGCGGCGGAGTTGCTGGTTAATACCAATTTGAGAGTCAATCAGGTTGCGTTGAAGTTTGGCTTTGAGGACCCATATTATTTTAGCCGACTTTTTAAAAAAGTTATGGGCGTTGCACCCTCTGCCTATAAACTAAATGTTAGAAAAGGAGATTATGAATACTAAAAAGCAACTTTTGTCCATCTTTTATATATAGAATAATCATTTCTTGACCAACGACTGACTACTACTTTTGTAGTATATTTCTAAACCACAAGTAGCTATGTCTGGTTTTAATGTCGAAGTCGCTCAAAATGTTGAGATTAGCAAGAAAATTCCTTGCCAAAAACCTCTGCTCGAACAGTTGACTATAATGGAGCGTTACACTGATGTTCACCGCTCAATGTCGAACTCTACTAAGGAGCATCGTGAGGTTGAGTGCCTCAAAGTGCTGTATCCAACCCTATTTCGTGAGATTGAAAGTTGCGATTTGATAGCGGGTCGCATCGACTTTCTGCCTATCGGTTTTGGCTCTGTTACCTCGCTTGGCGGCGTTGGTCACTACTGCGTTTTCAGAAAGCTTCGTGAAATGCAGACTCAGCTAGACCAAAGCCAAAAACACCGTATCGACAAACTCTACGACTACTGGCTCGACCACGATGTAAAGACCCAATTCAATAAAGAAACGGTTAATGGGACAACTTTAGGTACGTTCATCGATTGCGACTACCCGATGATTACCACTGCTCGGCTGTCGGGAATGATGCTTGACTATCCGTTGCTGCTCGATAATGGTATTTCGGGGTTAAAACAAATTCTTCAACGCCACTTGGAGTATGCTCCAAACAACTCTTTCTATCAATCAGGAATTGAGTGCCTTAATCTCTTTACACAGTGCGCCGAAGCTCTCCAAACGATGGTTCGAAAGGATATCGAAAGTGCATCGCAGAGCAGAAAAAAAGAGCTGCTGACTATGTACGAAAGTTTGGGGGTAATCAAAGAGGATAAACCTCAAACCTTTCATCAGGCTATTCAGTTATTTTGGCTCTATGCTCTACTTGCAGGTGTTATAAACTATGGTCGTTTGGACGATTATCTAGGTCCATATCTTGCCGCCGATTTGGAGGCTGGGCGTTTGAGCGAACAGGAGGCTTACGACTATATACTTTCGCTCTGGACACTTATCGAAAATCGACGAACTACGGTCAATGGTCGAATTATAGTAGGCGGTCGTGGACGCAAACACCCCAAAGAGGCTGATATATTTCTGCATCTAGCTATGCAGGTTGCTAAAAATAGCAGATATGTTGAGCCTCAATTTACTCTTCGTGTCGATGAAAATACTTCTGAGCAGATATGGGACGAGGCGATGGATGCTATTGGAGCAGGTGCAACCTACCCAACACTCTATAACGACGAAATAAATGTCCCTGCTGTTGCTTACGGTATGCGAATTGACGAAAAGACAGCAGAACAGTATGTACCCTTTGGTTGCACAGAGTTTGTGATTCAAGGGCAAAGTACCGGTACTCCAAATATTTGCATCAATATACTCAAAATTTTGACCATCTTCCTCAATGGCGGTATAGACCCAATAGACGGAGTTCGCAAAGATGGAGGCGTTAAGATTAAAAGATTAGAGGATTTCGGTAGTTATGAAGATTTTTACGATGGCTTTAAAGAGCTGCTCAATTACTACCTCGATTTAGCAGTCGAGGCTCAATACAACTCCTATATAGTAATGAATAGGTACGTCGGTTTCCTTTTTAGCAGTCTGCTCACTGCCGATTGTATATCGAGAGGTAAACCAATTTTGGGCGGAGGCGTTAGATATCTTGGCGGAACTAACGAAACGTATGGAAATATTAACACTTCGGATTCTCTACAAGCTATCAAGGAGTTGGTCTTTGAGCAGCATAAATACTCACTAAGAGAGATTAATGACGCTCTACTTGCCAATTTCGAAGGCTATGAGTTGATGCGTAAACACTGTGTTGAGTGTCAGAAATATGGTAATGACTTATCCGATGCCGACAATACGGCAAACGACCTCTATGAGTTTGTGGCTAAAGGCGTCAGAGATAGAGGAATCGCTATTGGAATGCAGTACTATTTAATTGTCATTAGCAACAATCAGCTCAATACCGAGTGGGGAAACCAAACTGGAGCATCGCCTGACGGTAGATTGTCGGCTATGTATATGAACCCAGCCAATAATCCGCAAGGTGGAGCCAATAAGAATGGACCGACTGCGCTGTTGAACTCTCTTGCACGATTCGATGCAAAGTATCACGGCGGTTCGGTGCAGAATATTAAGTTCACACCTGCGCTCTTTAATGGGTATCGAGATACCATAAAGTGCCTATTTAAGACCTATTTCCGCAAAGGCGGCTGCCACTTAATGGTGACAATTGTCGATAGAGGAATTTTGGAAGATGCGATGGCTCATCCCGAAAAATATCCCGATTTGATTGTTCGAGTAAGCGGATTCTCGGCAGTCTTTGTCGATTTGTCTCCCAATATTCAGCAAGAGTTACTAAGCCGTGTTCTTTATGATGATAAACAGTAATATGACAAATACAAAAATAGAAGATAGAGAGATGGTTCGCCTACTAGAGATAGAACGTTTTGCAATACACGACGGACCAGGGATTAGAACAGTAGTGTTTTTTCAGGGTTGTCCGCTGCACTGTCCTTGGTGTGCCAATCCTGAATCGCAAACCGTAAGTGCGCAGCTATTTTACGATGTACAAAAGTGTGCGAAGTGTGGAGAATGCGTAAATAGCTGCCCTTATGATTCGCTATCTCTCTGTGATGGGGTTTTGGATATTGACAGGTTGGCTTGTAAGGGTTGTGGCGAGTGTGTCGAACATTGCCCTCAAAGTGCGATGAAATTGGTAGGAGTGGAGATGAGCGTTGACGAGGTTATGAGTGTGATTTTGCGAGATAAGGATTATTACGAAAGCTCTGGAGGGGGTGTTACTTTTTCGGGTGGCGAGGCACTGCTCCAGCTCGATTGTCTTTTGGAGCTTCTTAAACGTTGCAACGCGGAGGGGATAAGTACTGCTATCGAAACTTGTGGGCAGGTACCAACAAGCTCTATTATAAATGTGCTACCTTACGTAGATTTACTCCTCTTTGATGTTAAACATACCGATTCAAATAAACTAAAACAGGTTATAGGCGCAAGCAAGGAGTTGATTATGGATAATCTGCGGCAAATTGCCTGGTATGATAGTAGTAAAGTCGTAATCCGTGTTCCTTGCGTTGCTGGGTTTAATTTTGAAGATGCTTTCTTTGATGAGTTGTTTGAGTTAGCTTTGGGGTTAAATATTAGGCGTGTAGAGCTTTTGCCTTATCATATTTTAGGCGTTGAAAAATACCGAAAGCTAGGTTTGCAATACAAGGGCAACGGAAAGAGTTTAGATGTGATGTTACTCAATCCAATCAAGGAGCGAGGGGATAGCCTTGATTTGCACGTTTGTTTCTCGATATAATAATAAGGCAGTTTCAAATCTATCGAATGAGGGTGTTTGCTGTTTCTGCTCCGATATGAAATGGAGTGAGTTTACGTATAATTGGGGCTCTGATTTTGGTGTAAACCTCCAATAAAAAAGTTGTTTTTTTAGTTGATCTGTAGTACTGTCCGACAAAAATTTTATAAGATATAAAACTGGTAGCAAAACTAACGATAAAAACAGAAAGTTTAACCAGGACAAAATCATCCACTCAGACCCCGATTTTGGACCACAACTTTACTTTGCTTTTCGCCTCTAACTTTAGGGGATCAATTTCCTCTGGCGCAGAGGGGTCAATTTAACCGTTTTTTCCAATCAGTCATTGACAGCTGAGATATTCAATTACAACAATCATATGTACAACATACATAGCAGAAACTCTAAAATCATATTTACTGACACAAAAAAAAGTAACGCTAATGGCGAATTAAGTACAGATGACATTTATAAATATACTTTTTCTATTTTCTGTACCAGAAAGTAACAAAGAAAAACATCATTTACAACACGCTAATAATCAAGTGTTTGTAATGTAAAATTTTTCAGAACCAACCAGTAAGTTTTGATATACGCAAATACCTTATAATCAACGTATTAACAAGCTGTGCATCGGCAAATAAAGAACTATCAGAAATATTTCAACGCAAACGAGGCGGTATAGAATCTCGCATTAAAAAACTTGAATTAAAAGAAAAATACAGCTGATATGCAAGAGGTTTTAAATAAATACGACCTGTTTTTCTGTTCGTTGCATACCAACAAACAAAAAGGTATGCCAGCACCGCACAAAGCAGTGTTGCTGCTTAGTGTGATTGATCTGGTAGAGTGTGGTGTGATAAAAAACAATGAAATAGAGTTGTCTGAACGATTGGAACAGCAGTTTAAACATAATTGGGATAGATATGTTGGTCGATCCATTTTGTTCTCGCCTAAAATTGGAACTCCTTTCTTTCATCTTCATTCAGAGCCATTTTGGACGCTTGTTCCATTTGTAGGTGGCGAAGATACAATTGAAACTCTTCGTACAGGTAATCCATACGCTACTGGGACAATGCGAAAACATTTCCGCTGCGCTAAAATAGATCGTGAACTTTTTGACCTCCTAAAAGATGATGATGTGCGAGCAAAGTTACGAACAACACTTATCTCAACATATATTCAACCTCAGAAACGAGTTGTTGACTCAGTAATACCTATAATAATTGCAGCTCTTTTAGTTGCATAATACACATTAAATTAGATTCGTATTTATTATAATAAATACTGTAAAAGCAGATAGTTATGGCAACAACAGTAGATTATATAGAGTTTGTGATGGGAGAGCTGGAAAGGCTACCTTTTGAGTTTCGCTTCAAGAAGATGTTTGGTGAATATTGCGTTTATGCTAACGAAAAACCTGTACTGCTTGTGTGTGACAATACGGTATTTGTAAAGATGTTGCCTTGCGTGGAGGGCGTGATGGCAAGTGCTCGTGTAGGTGAACCATATAATGGTGCAAAACCTCACTATATGTTGGATATTGAGGACTCTGAATTGGTGGCAAAGGTTGTTCCGTTGCTCGAACAAAATACCCCACTCCCAAAACCTCGCAAACAAAAGAATAAATAGTTATCTTTGTGCCGAAATCAAAATTGATGTAAAGATGAAACGACAGAAAATTACTGAGCGTGATTACATCAAAGCCAACCGACGAGCAAGTCGTCAGGCTGAGATTGAAAATCACAACCGTCCTGTTAGTATTACAGGGGTACACAAATCAAAAAAGGTCTATGACCGCAAGAGTGGTAAGGCAGAGATGAAAAAGGCTCTGCCTTATCTGTTTTTAAGAACTGCTATTTAGTTACTTTCATATAATTATATTCTCAATGTTCTCAATTAGAAAGTAATCTGATGCTATGTCAACAATTAAAATCGAATTAGATGGTCTTTCTAATGTTGAACAAAACTTATTTACAAAATCGACGATTGCCTTAGATTGTATTTTTACCTGAAGTGCAAGTCGATAAAAACTTTTAAGAAAAGGAATAAATAACGTTTGAGAAAACTTTGTATAGGATAAATACAAGTATCTTTGCAGTGAATATAAGGTCTGTTTATGAAAAAAAGAACTAAAATTATAGCGATTATAGCACTATTGCTGATTATCTTTATCGGCTTAGTGGTTGTGCAGGTGTTGGATAATATTGGTAGTATATTATCTAAAAGTCAGAGCTCCCAGATGTATGGTCAGTATGATTACTACTCAACATCAACATCTGAGTTTATTAGTCCCCAGCCGTTAGTGTACTATCCCGAACGAACAACCGGTGGAGATGCTGGGTTTGCTCGTTTCTTCAAGAAATCACCAAATGCCCCAACTCAAGAGATGCCGAAACAGGTATTGACAAAGAGTGACTTTTCGGACACCTCAGTTAATTTTGCTCTATATTGGTTAGGGCACTCCTCTGCTATTTTAGAACTCGATTCAAAGAGAATTTTAATAGACCCTGTGCTTGAAAATGCAGCCCCTTTCCCATACATTACTTCCCGCTACTCATCTTCACCAATTACCAGAGATGAACTTCCGCACATAGATATTGTGCTCATCACCCACGACCATTATGACCACCTGGAGATGGCTACCATTAAAGAGCTAAGTCGTAGGGATATAACATTCGTTGTTCCCTTGGGGGTTGGGTCACGTATTGCAAACTGGGGTGTAGAGACGAGCAAGATAAAGGAGTTGGATTGGGAAAACTCTATTATTGTAGATGAGTTGAAGATTACAGCTTGCCCTATGGTGCACTATTCAGGAAGAAGCCGAAGCGATCGAAATAGAACCTTATGGAACGGATACGCAATTAAAAGCGATAATGTAAATATCTTTTGGAGCGGAGATACAGGATACGGCGAACACTTCAAAGATATAGGTGAAAAATATGGGCCTTTCGACTTGGCTTGTGTGGAGATTGATGGTTGGAATGCAGGGTGGCCAAATACCTATCTATTTCCCGAAGAGGCGATTCGTGTTTGTCAAGCTGTGGGTGATGATAGATTGTTTCCTATCCATTGGGGCGTTTTTGACTTAGCCCTTCACCCTTGGACGGAGTCGATTAATATGGTGTGGGATTTGGCTATTGATAATCAAATTGAGATCATAGCACCAATAATGGGAGAAAAAGTAGTATCTTTATCTTTTGAGAGCCGTAAGTGGTGGGATAATATTGATTAAAAAAATAATGGGATATGGATGCAAAATCTGGAATATTGGTCTATGACTATATGGATACCTTCTACTGCTGTATGGTGGAGAAAGATAGATGGTGTGAGGATATGGTTACCGAGCATATGTTGGTCTATCTATGTTCGGGAGAGCTTGAGCTTATTGCTCCCGAAAAGAGATATCACCTAAAGAAAGGAGATGCCTTTTTTGTTAAGCGTAATCACTTGGTGAAAAAGATTAAGCAACCATCGAAGAGTGGAGAGCCATTCAAGGGGTTGTTTTTGCAACTCAAAACGCCATTTCTCAAAAAGATACTTAGTAAACATAGTATCACAGTGCCACTTGTTAGCAACTCTGCTACCTCGAAATCAACCTATGTGATGATGGATAAGCATCCATTTCTTAATGGTCTATTCTTGTCGCTCGAACAATATTTCGATGCCCAGCAATATCCCTCAAAGGAGTTGATGGAGGCTAAACTACACGAGGCTGTCTTTACGATTCTGCAAATAAAACCCGATTTGGGTCAGGTTTTGTTTGATTTTGCAGAGCCTTGGAAAATAAATCTTGAAGAGTTTATGCACAAGAACTTTAAGTCGGATCTCTCCCTCGAGGAGTTTGCACACTATACAGGTCGTAGCTTGTCATCGTTTAAAAAAGATTTTGCAAATATCTTCAATATTACACCAAGTCGATGGATTACAAAGAGGCGACTGGAAGAGGCAAAGTCTGTGATTGAGAAGTTGGGACGCAAACCAGCCGATGTGTATCTGGAGGTTGGATTTAAGAATCTGTCTCACTTTTCAACTGCATTCAAGAAAGAGTTTGGGTTTTCACCCTCATCTTTGGCATAAAGATATCGCCTTCCTAAATAATCTGACTCCTCGAACCAATCATAATGGTTCGAGGATTTTTTATTACATATAATAATGACGTTTGAGAAAAGTAAGATATGACGTTCTAAAAAACCAAACACACGACCATACAACATACCTTTGCAATATCAAAAATAAAGTTCAACAAATCAAACACAGAACGGACAAACACAAACATACCCACAACACTATATCTACCAAACACAA
>CAMTOL010000035.1 GCA_947074135.1 uncultured Rikenellaceae bacterium | reverse complement strand
TCGAGTCAAAAAATTGATTTAGATTTGACTCAGGTTGAGTTTATGGCGATTTGGACAAATAAAACTCTAAAAAGCGGATTTGAGTTAGGTTCGGTTGGGTTGGAGTAGCTTAACTTATTGATAGTCTATATTCTAAGGTATAGGATAAAAAGGCAGCAAAAGGGACATACTTCTTTGTAAGTGTCCGCAAATTGCTCTTTTTTGTCCTATATCTGCTTTTTTTAGGGTGATTTGAGACTTAGTTTTGTTAAAGGCGAGTGTAATATATCCTTAATTTTTTTAAAATAAACAAAATATATCGCCCTCTATCAGTAATAGACTACTAAATACTAAACTTAATAAATCAATAAACAAGATGGACAAAAAATCTACTAAAAGAGTGACATTGCGCTCCATTACAATGGCAGCACTCTGTTTGCTAGTATTACTGGGTGCCACTGAGGCAGCAGCCCAGAATCAATCAAGAACTATAAGCGGAAAGGTTATCGACGAGATGGCTCAACCAATTATTGGAGCAACGATTATAGTGCCTGGTACTTCGGTTGCGACTCTATCGGACATTGATGGTAATTATCAAATCAATGTTCCAGTTTCGAACTCGACTATCGAATTTCGTTTTGCAGGGTACAGGGATTATGTTGCAACTGTTGGCACTCAAACAACTATCAATGTGACTATGGAGCCAATGGCTGTCGATGTTGACAATGTGGTGGTGATTGGTTACGGTACTCAACGCAAAAACGACTTGACAGGTACTGTTGATGTAATTTCGACCAAAGACTTCAACAAAGGACTTATCTCATCGGCAGACCAACTTATCAACGGTAAGGTGGCTGGTGTTCAGATTCTAGCGGGTGACGGTAGTCCAACGAGCGGTTCGCAAATCAGGATTCGTGGTGGTGCTTCGCTCAATGCTAGTAACGAACCGCTTATCGTAGTTGACGGTGTGCCAATCGAAACTAGCGGTATTGCAGGTAACAGCAGCAACTTCCTATCGATGATTAACGTCAACGATATTGAGAGTATGACAATTCTTAAAGATGCATCTTCGACTGCTATTTATGGTTCTCGTGCATCGAACGGGGTTGTGATTATCACTACTAAGAAGAGTGCCAAAAATCGCCCTCTTTCGTTCTCGTTCAACACTATTCAGTCTATTCAAACCCCAACTCAAAGTGCTGATATGCTATCGGCAGAGCAGTTCCGTAGCTTGGTGCAAGAGAAAGGTAGCACTATCCAACAATCGCTCCTAGGTAACACCTACACAAACTGGGGTGATGTGACCTTTAGAAATGCTTATGGTACTGAAAACAACCTAAGTCTTGCAGGTAGTATTGGAAAAGTTGTTCCGTTCCGTGTTTCGGGAGGTTACTTCAACCAAAACGGTATTCTTCGCACTGATAAATCTGAACGCATAACAGCGAATTTGTCACTTACTCCATCGTTCTTCGACGATCACCTAAAGGTTAACGTTAGTGGTAAATGGGCGTTGAATAACAACACTTTCGCCGACGGTTCAGCTGTTTGGGCATCGGCGGTTTACAATCCAACAATCCCAGTATATTCTGGCAATAGTGCTTTTGGTGGCTACACCGAAGCTATCACTCCAGAAGGCATTCCTGTAACAAGAGCGGTACTCAACCCGCTAGGTATTTTGGAGCAACGAGTATCGAAGAGTACAGTTCAACGTGTAATTGCAAATGCTGATGTTGACTACAAACTCCACTTCTTCCCCGATTTGAGAGTTCACGGTACAGTTGGTATCGACTATGCAACTGGTCAGGGAACTGTATATATTCCAGTTGAGGCTGCTTCGAACTATACTTCAGGTGGTATGGATTATGGTTATGGTCCTCAAATCTTGGACAATAGACTACTGACTCTCTACCTGAACTACAACAAAACAGTTGAGAGCATCAAGAGTACATTCGATTTCACAGCAGGTTACGACTACCAAAACTGGAAATCGACTATGGGTGCTTACGACATTCTCAACGTTGCTGGAAATGTACTGTGGAACACTCCAGCGTCAGACCAACGCCATACACTTCTCTCATTCTATGGTCGTTTTAACTACTCTTACGATAGTCGCTACCTACTTACTGCTACTATTCGTCGTGATGGTACCTCTCGTTTTAATTCCGATAATCGTTGGGGTTGGTTCCCTTCAGTTGCACTAGCCTGGAGAATCTCGCAAGAGAGTTTCCTACGTGATAGCGAAGTGTTGAGCGACCTTAAACTTCGTCTTAGCTATGGTGTTACTGGTCAGCAAGATGGTATAGGTAACTATGGTTACTTGCCTATCTACACTTATGGTCAAAATGGTGCTCAATATCTATTTGGAGATAAGTATTACAACACCTATCGTCCAGAGGCTTATGACAGCAATCTAAGATGGGAAACAACAACCTCTTATAACGTTGGTTTGGATTTCGGCTTTATTAATAACCGCATTTCGGGTAGCATCGACTACTACCAACGCTACACTCGCGACCTTTTGGCATCGGTTCCTGCCCCAGCGGGTTCGAACTTCGACAAAAACATTATGACAAACGTTGGTAACGTTGAGAGCAAAGGTGTGGAGTTTGCTATCAACGCTCGCGCAATCGAGACTCGTGATTGGCAGTGGAACGTCGGTTTTAACTTCACTTGGCAAGATGTCAAAATCCAAAACCTAACTCTATTCGATGGTGGTACTTCGCCAAACACTCTTGCTGGCCCTTCGGTTGACGGTCAACAGATTCAAGTCTTTACCGAAGGCTATACCCCATATTCATTCTATGTTTACAAACAGCTCTACGATTCAAATGGTCGCCCAATCGAGGGTGCTTATGCTGACTTAAATAACGACGGTGTATTAAACGAGCAGGACTTGTACCACTACAAATCGCCACTTCCCGATTTTATTTTCGGTTTCAATACATCGCTTAGTTACAAAGGCTGGACACTATCGACAGTGCTTCGTGCAAATGTTGGCAACTACCTCTACAATGGTATGGCAATGAACACAGGTGCGTTTGGCACAATGTCTTACAACGACTATCAGCTCAACAACCTATCGACTAGCTATCTGGCGACTGGTTTCCAAAGCCGTCAACATCGTTCGGATTACTATGTCGAAAATGCATCGTTCTTGAAGATGGACAACGCTACCCTTGCTTATGACTTTGGTCAAATTGCAAACAAAGTAGGTCTTCGTCTATCGTTTATGGTTCAAAACGTATTTACATTGACTAAATACACTGGTGTAGATCCTGAAATTCCAAACGGGCTAGACAGTTCGTTCTATCCTCGTCCACGAATCTACTCAATCAACCTAGGCATTAATTTTTAATTCATAACTATGGATTTAAAAAATAGAACATTGAAATAATAAATAGAAAATGAAAAAGATAAAAATAATAATTGCTCTTTTAATTGCAGCAACTACGATGAGTAGCTGTCTAAAGGACTTGGATCAATATCCTAACATTGAGCAAACTGCAACATCGGTATATTCAAAGGCAGAAAACTACAAAATGGTATTGGCTAAAATCTACGCTACCTTTGTTCTTCGTGGACAGGAGATGGGTGGAGGTAACGCCGATTTGTCGAGCAACCAAAACGAGGACTATTTGCGTACATACTTCAATATGCAGCAAATTCCAACAGACGAAACAGCTTATACTTGGTTGGAGGGCGACAAAATGGACAATATTGTCTATATTAATTGGAATGTGACTGATCCTTGGGTCGAAGATATGTTCTATCGTATTTACTACACAATCACTATGTGTAATGAGTTCCTCAAACATTGCGACGAGGCATCGATTTCGGGTTTTACCCCAGCCGAACAAGCAGAGATTCGCACTTTTGCACTTGATGCTCGTTTTATGCGTGCACTTTGTTACTCTCACGCAATGGATATGTTTGGTCGAGTACCATTTGTGACTGAAGAGGATCCAATCGGAGCGTTTATTCCTCAAGCTATCGAACGTACTGAGTTATTCAACTATATCGAGAGCGAATTGAAGGCTATTTCGGATAACGAGAGTTATTCGCTTCCAGCTCGTGGAGCAGTTGAGTATGGTAGAGCAAGTCGTGGAGCAGCGTGGACTCTACTTGCACGTATCTATTTGAATGCAGAGGTTTATACTGGTACTGCTCGTGCAACTGAGTGTGTGACCTATGCTAAAAAGGTGATTTCAGAGGGTTATTCGATAGAACCAGAGTATCAAAAGCTATTCAATGCCGATAACAACCTTCGCACTAACGAGATTATTCTTGCATTCTCTGTCGATTCAGAACACAGTATGTCTTGGGGAGCATCGACCTATATGGTTTGCGGTTCTATTGCAGCTCCAAATCAAAATCCAGCAGACTATGGCGCAATGACAGCTTGGAACAACTTGCGTAGTCGTGGTGACTTGGTTGATAAGTTTGATTTGGCAAATGATGGTCGTGCGCTATTCTTCAGCGATGGTCAACAAAAAGATATCGATGTGATGAGCGACCGTACAAACGGTTATGCAGTTACAAAGTGGACAAACCTTGATGACAATGGCAATGCAGCTTCAAACACTGCTGACTATGGTGTTAATACCGACTTCCCATTTATGCGTTTGGCAGATGTTTACTTGATGCTTAGTGAGGCTGTTGTTCGTGGAGGTGGCGGTTCGTCGATGGGCGAGGCTGTTGGTTATGTTAATGAGCTTCGTCAACGTGCTTATGGCAACACTTCGGGCAACATCACCGAGGGTATGCTAACTCTTGATTTTATGTGTGACGAACGTGCTCGTGAGCTATTCTTCGAGGGTTATCGTCGTACCGACCTTATCCGTTTTGGTAAATTTACAGGCGGTACATACAACTGGTCGTGGAAAGGTGGCGTTCGCAACGGAACAGCAATAGATGCTAAATACAACCTATTCCCAATTCCTCACTCAGCACTATCGGCTAATCCAAACCTATATAACACTAACTATTAATCGTACTAAAAAAATGAAATATATATTATCTACCGTAGTTCTGTTGGCGCTAATGCTTACAGGCTGCAAAAAAGATGAAACAAAAGCAACGTTGCTAGGTATGAAAGAGCCTCTGCTTACAGCCACAAATGCAGATATTGTTATTTCGAAAGCCAACGCTGAGGAGGTAGTTTTTACAGCCTTTTGGGAGCGCAATAATTTGACTACCAATGTCGATGGCGTAGGTGTTCCAAACTCGACTGCGACCTATACTTTTCAGGCCGCTGCCGATGCTAGTTTTACAACCACTTTCGAAGCGGTCTATAATGAGTCTTCTATCGAATATACTGGCGAGTTTATCAATGTATTAGCTCTTAACCGTCTTGGATTGGAGCCAGATGTGCGTTCAGAGATATTCTTTAGAATTATGGTTAGTTATGGAGCAAACGTTGATATTAAGTATAGCAACACTGTTTCTGTTGGCGTTACTCCAACGATACTAAACGACGACTCTGATATTCTTTGGATGCCTTCGAAAGAGAGCAGTTTTACTGATTTCTCAGTTCGATTGTGGTCGCCAAACAAAGATGGCAAGTTTGAGGGTGTTGTCTATGCACTTGGTTGGTGGAATTTCCGTTTCTACACTACAAACAACCCTGCAACAGCCGATATCTATGGTTCTGACCCTAACAATGCACCTTACGGTCTTTATAGCGGTTCTGATGCTTGGGATATATGGTTCGACTACGCAAATGCCGATGTTTATTGGGTGACTGCCAATATGAACACAATGACTTGGACTCCAAAATCGATTAAATTGACTCTTACAGGCGAGTTTAACGGTTGGAATACAGGCGATACAGAATTTACTTACGACCCAACAACCAAAACATTTAGAATCGAGAACCTCGAAATGAGCAATGTAGATTGGGGTGTTCAAGTGCTTGTAAACGAAGACTGGGGCTTTTTCTTTGGTGATTTAGATGGCAAATTGGTTAGTAATGCTAATGGTGGTGGCAATATTACAGTTGCTGGTGGCGTTGGTAACTACACCATTGTTCTTGATATGAATAATCCTAAAGAGATGACCTACACATTCACAAAGAATTAGTCTTATTGAGCTATAATTTTAACAGAGCTAATCTAGGAGTTGAAATATTTTGTAAATTCAACTCCTAAATAGCTTAAATAACTTTAAAAATAACTATGAATTTTTTCTCACTAGCTACCCACAAATTCAAGCTCCTCACTATTGCTGCTGCACTACTTTGTTTAAGTGCTTCGAGCTGCAACGGAACAAAAGATCCAGAGCCCGAGCCGCCAACTCCAGTGCCTACACCTGCCGAGTTTTCGAAAGGAGCAGACATTAGTTGGGTAACTGAGATGGAGGCTGCTGGACATAAGTTTTATAATAAAGCAGGGACTCAAATGGAGTGTTATGCTCTTATGAAGTCGCTGGGAATGAACACCATTCGTCTTCGTGCTTGGGTAAACCCTACCAATGGTTGGTGTGGTACTGCCGACCTGTTGGTTAAGGCTCAGAGAGCTAAGAGTGCAGGTATGCGTATTATGATAGACTTTCATTATAGCGACTCGTGGGCTGATCCTGGACAACAAACAATTCCAGAGGCGTGGAAAGATTATAACTATACTCAAATGCTTGATGCAGTTTCAAACTACACAAAATCGACGTTGACAACTCTTAAAAGTGCAGGAATTGATGTCGAGTGGGTGCAGGTTGGCAACGAAACCAATACTGGTATGTTGTGGCCTATGGGACAGGTATCAAATGGGGTTTTCTCGGTCTATGCTGGACTTAATAATGCAGGATATGATGCTGTGAAAGCAGTTTATCCTAATGCACTGGTTGTTGTTCAACACGGGAGCGCAAACAAGAATGGCGATTGCCGTTGGTTGTTTGATGGGTTGAAAAATGCAGGTGGCAAATGGGACGTGATAGGTCTTTCTGCCTATCCATATTGGTCTAGTCAGAATGAGAGCTGGCAAACCTATAATAATGATGCTATTGCCAATGCTAAGGATTTAATTTCTAGGTATTCTACTCCAGTGTTTTTTGTTGAGTGCGGTTACGCTTGGGACGAGGCCGCAACTTCGAAAGCTTTTCTTAGTGATTTGATAACACGATCAAAGGCGATTGCTGACAATAAGTGCCTAGGGGTGCTATATTGGGAGCCACAGTGCAACAATAATTGGAACGGCTATTCGCTAGGAGCTTTCGATAACTCTGGTCGCCCGACTGAAGCTCTCGATGCTTTTGCAAACTAATTTCATAAAAAAATCTTAAAACTCTAAAACAGAGTAATGAAACATATAATAATAACTTTTCTTTCGTTTTTTATTTTGGTTGGGTGTTGCTCAAACGAAGAGCTGCGTCGAACGACGAGTCTGAACGACAATTGGTACTTCACTAAAGGCGATGTAGAGGGAGCTTCTGCTTTGAACTTCGACCATACTTCTTGGGAGAAGGTTACAGTACCTCACGATTGGGCTATTTATGGTCCGTTTGACCGTGCAAACGACTTACAGTTTGTAGCTGTTTCTCAAAACTTTGAAACCCAAGCAACAGCAAAGACTGGTCGCACTGGTGGACTGCCCTATGTGGGTGTAGGCTGGTATCGCCGAACGTTTGATACCAAAAACATCGACCTTAGCAATGAGCGTGTGACACTCTATTTCGATGGCGTGATGAGTGAGGCAACGGTATATGTCAATGGTGAGGTGGTTGCATTTTGGGCTTTGGGCTACAATGCCTTTTACTGCGATGTGACCGATAAACTAAACACAAATGGTGTGAACACGCTAGCTGTGAGAGTAGAAAACCTACCTCAATCTTCGCGTTGGTATCCAGGAGCTGGTATCTATCGTGATGTGGATATGATAGTGACCTCTAACGTTCATATCCCTGTTTGGGGGACATACCTTACAACTCCGCAAGTTAATAGCAGCGAGGCTACTGTTAACATCAAAACTACGGTTAAGAACTCATCGAAGTCGGAGGCTAGAGATATTGCATTATTGACCGAGATTTTCGACAGTAAGGGCAAAAGAGTTGCTCGTAACTCAACAGATAGCTTCTTGGTTGTCGATAGTTTAATTGCCCAACAGAATATACAGCTCCTAAACCCCGAACTTTGGAGTCCCGAAACGCCAACGCTCTATAAAGCAGTGACAACGGTTATTCAAGATGGGAAGGCGATTGACAGCTATACAACTCGTTTTGGTGTTCGTACTATTGAGGTTGTTGCCGAGAAGGGATTTTACCTTAATGGCAAGAATCGTAAATTCCAGGGTGTGTGTCTGCATCACGACTTAGGACCTCTTGGAGCTGCGATTAATAGAGCTGCAATTCGCCGTCAGTTGACAATGCTCAAAGATATGGGGTGTGACGCTATTCGTACATCGCACAATATGCCAGCATCGGCATTTGTGGAGCTTTGCGACGAGATGGGTTTTATGGTAATGGTAGAGCCGTTCGATGAGTGGGATGTTGCCAAGTGTAAAAATGGTTATCATCGTTTCTTCGACGAGTGGGCTGAACGTGATATGGTCAATATGTTGCGTCACTTTCGCAACAATGCTAGCGTGGTAATGTGGAGTATCGGTAACGAGGTGCCAACACAATGCTCTAAAGAGGGAGCGTCGGTGGCAAAATTCCTTCAGGATATATGTCATCGTGAAGACCCTACACGCCCTGTTACTTGTGGTATGGATCAGGTTAGTTGTGTGCTCGAAAATGGTTTTGCAGCCGTACTTGACCTACCGGGGTTGAACTACCGCACCTTTAGATATGAGGAGGCATACAACGACCTGCCACATAAAATGGTACTTGGCTCTGAAACAGCCTCTACGGTCTCTTCTCGTGGGGTCTATAAGTTTCCTGCCATTCAAAAACCAGATGCAGTATATGAGGATAATCAAAGCTCTTCATATGATTTAGAGTATTGTTCTTGGTCGAATATTCCAGACGAAGATTTTGCTCTTGCCGACGACTACGACTGGACAATGGGGCAGTTTGTGTGGACAGGCTTCGATTATCTTGGCGAGCCGTCGCCTTATGACACCGATGCTTGGCCAAGTCATAGCTCCTATTTTGGAATTATCGATTTAGCATCCATTCCAAAGGATAGATACTACTATTATCGCAGTTTGTGGAACAAGAACGACAATACGTTACATATGCTACCTCACTGGAATTGGAGTGGTAGAGAGGGTGAGATTACGCCTGTGTTTGTCTATACCTCGTACCCCGAGGCCGAACTATTTGTCAATGGTCGGAGTCAAGGCAAACGCTCTAAGAACAATAACTCGCTGCTCGAACGTTACCGTTTGATGTGGAATGAGGTGGTTTATGAACCAGGCGAGATAGTAGTTGTGGCTTACGATAGTGCTGGTGTTGAGGCAGGGCGTAAGTCGATTAAAACGGCATCGGAGGCTAAAAAGATTGTACTGACCGCCGATCGCAGTTTGCTAAACGCTAAAGAGAGCGATTTGAGTTATATTAATGTTCAGTTGGTCGATAGCGAGGGTAACTTTTGTCCAACCGAGGATAGAACTATAAGTGTCAAGGTCAAAGGTGCTGGTAAATTTAGAGCTATGGCAAATGGCGACCCAACATCGTTGGAGATGTTCCATACGCCGCAGATGAGGCTCTTTAGCGGTCAGTTGACAGTGTTGGTTGAGACTATTGGTCGCATTGGCGACATTGAGGTTGAGATCTCAGCAACTGGGCTAGAGCCTACTTTGTTAATTCTCGAAGCAAAATAGTTCATAATTCATTGTGAATCAAGAACTGAAAGTATGAGCGTTTTGTTGCTCCTTAAGAGTCGAATCAATCAAAAGTTTGTCTGTCTTTTGATTTTCGACTCTTTTTTGATAACTTTGCTTTTGATTTATTTAATTTTATATCTCAAAAAAATATGAAAAAACTACTCTTTATTATAGTTGTTGCTCTCAGCTTATTTAGTTGTCAGAACTATGCGACTAAGTATCACGTAATGACCAATAACGACTCAATCTCGAACGCTTATTTGATTGGAGATGGTTACGTTGGTCACATTTATAAAGGAGCTGATGCTAGTAAACTTTATGACATTTACGGTGAGAGTAATGTTAGAATTCTTAAGGAGAACGATGAGAGTGCTAAAAATGATACTACTGGGCATTTCGAGCGTTATTATGTATATGATACCGACAATTCGTTGTTGTTTATAGCTAGTGCTTCGCAGAATAACAAGCAAATAGAGCGTATTGTTGTTCGTAGTAAGAAGTTTCGTACGATAAACAATATTGGTCTTGGCTCTACTGTGGCTCAGATTCGTGAGGCATATCCCGCACTATCTGTTATTGAGAGCGATGATAAAGTTTCGATTTTTTTACCATCAATCGAAACCTATTTTGCGGTCCATAAATCAAGTATAGCTGGTTATGATCCCAATTTTATTGCCGACATCAGCATCGATAGCATACGTCAGAATTATGAACCGAAGAGTATGATTGTCAATTGGTTTGCCAATGATGCCGAGATGTTTAGCCCTAGGTTTTGGAAGGAGATTCTACGCACTATAATTATATGGTCATTAAAGGAGTTACCATCTATTATCTTTTTGATTTTGCTCTTTATTGGTTTGTTGAAGTTCAAGCATTTGTTAATAAAGCGAGTTAAGAAGGTGGCAATTGACAGAGCTACTAAAGATGAGAGTCGCGATACTAACGAAGCTATAAAGCGGATAAACACTATTTCTAAGATATCTCATCAGGTTGGAGGTATTGTTCTGTGGTGTATCTTTATTTTGATGCTACTTGCCAAGATTAATATCGACCTTGGTCCACTTTTAGCGAGTGCTGGTATTGTTGGTTTTGCTATTGGTTTTGGTGCGCAGGAGTTGGTTCGTGACTATATCTCTGGTTTCTTTGTGCTTCTCGAAGACCAGATACGTACTGGCGATATGGCAATTATTAATGATGTTACTGGATTGGTCGAGAAGATAGAATTACGTACTATCACGCTTCGTGATCCATCGGGTGTTGTTCACGTCTTTCAGAATGGTAAGATTAATTCGCTTGCCAATATGACTAAGGAGTGGAGTGCAACTGTTTTAGAGATTGGTGTTGCTTATAAGGAGGATATCGACAATGTGATGCGAGTTATGCGTGAGGTTGGTGATATTATGTCAAGCGAGACAGCCTATGAAGATAATATGCTCAATAGTGTCGAGGTGTTGGGTCTAGACCAGTTTGGCGATAGCGCAATAATTATTAAGGCGTTGATTAAGACACGACCTATGCAACAGTGGGCAATTAAGCGAGAGTATCAACGTAGGCTTAAGATTGCTTTCGACGAGCGAGGCATCGAGATACCTTTCCCTCACCTTTCGATTTACGCTGGCGAGGCAACCAAGCCGTTTCCAGTTGAGTTAGAGTCGAAAACAGAGAAGAAGTAGCGATTGGTGACTGGTGGTTAGAGTTCTAGCCACCAGTTATTTTTTACTAGTTATGTGTCAAAAGTGCGTTGTAGAGTTTGATAGCCTCGACAGCCTCTTTTGTGTCGTGAACACGCAGAATCGTAGCTCCTCGCTCTAGGCAAGCAAAATTGAGTGTCGTTGTGCCATTCAAAGCGTCGTTGGGTGTAATATTGAGCGTTCGCCAAATCATACTTTTGCGCGAAACTCCCACAAAAATCGGCAATCCAAACCGTTTCAATGTTTCAAGCCCACAGAGCACCGAGAAGTTCTGTTCCACAGTCTTGCCAAATCCAAAACCGGGGTCAATTACAATATCCTTCACCCCTTTTGCAACCGCCACGCCAATCTGACACTCAAAAAACTGCTCCATACTCTCAATTGTCGCGTCGTTGCTCATCATCACATACTTCAGCCCCAACCGAGCCACTGTGTCGAGCATCTCGGGGTCATTTATCCCTCCCTCAATATCGTTTACAACGAACTCTCCAAAACTATCATAAAGCCTCTCGACAACCGATGCACGAAAAGTATCGACTGAAAGCGGAAAGTCCGGAAACTCCGACTTAATAATCCCAATAGCGTTCTCTAAACGTTTAAGCTCCTCCTGTTCGTCAATTATAGTGTGTCCTGGGCGAGTGCTTAAACCGCCAATGTCGAGCCTCGAGGCTCCCTCTTCAATCGCTTTAGTGGCAGCCTCAATTATCTCCTTGTCGCTATTTGCTCTACTTCCCTCAAAAAAGGAGTCAGGTGTGGCGTTTATAATTGTCCAAACCTCTGCTTTGTTACGTTTATTGCTCATATTTTGCCACATTTATATCAAAATTCACACTTCGAGTAGTGAACCATACTATTAAAAATCCAACACCTAATACCGAAAGCACAGTAGTTGTCAAATCTACCCAACTAAGTAGCACTGGGTAGCTATCGACTATTAGTTGTTCTCCAGCCATTTTCAGTGGTTCGAAGTAGTACTGTACCGCAACGATTCCTACTCCAACTGCTACTCCCGCAGCAACTCCATAGACGACCACTAACATCGATAATCGTACAAACAACGCTCTAACCTTGCGTTCGGTCATACCAAGTGAGCGAAGTACCGATGCTGAGTGCGCCTTTTCGGTTGTCATCATTAACGAACACCCTGCCAAACTCATAGCCGCAATGAGTGCAACTAACAGCAGAGCGAAGTATATCATAACTTTCTCTGCCTCAATGGTTGAGTACATCATTGCTCGTTGCTCTTTTTTATTTTCAATTTTTATGTCACTGCTCAAAATTTGTTGAATTCTTCGAGTCGCTTCGACATTTGAGATATTTGGTCTAAGTTCAATCGACGAGATAGCGTCGCTGAGTCCGGTTAACTCGCGCACAAACTCAATGTCGGTGAAAACATAGCGAGAATCAACAGTAGCATCGACGGTAAAAATCCCAGCAATTTCGAGCGTACTCTCTTTAATAAGTGGCACTCCGAACGATTTGAGTAGTTCGGGAGTTGGTAACATAACGCTAACGTTTACTGGACGTCCCATACCTATTGAGTAGGCGAGGTTGTAGCTAACTCCAGCGCCGAGCACTCCACGAGGTATCTCGCCAAGTCGAGTTAGCCACACACCACGTTTAATTGTCGAGGGGAGTTCGTTTACCTCTGTATAGTTATCGTCAACACCACGAAGCACTGCGACTGAGCTGTATCCTTCCCATTGCAGTATGGCGTTTGTTTCGAGAGTTAGACTAGTTGAGGCAAACTCTTCGATTTGGGAGAGTTGATAATCTGAAATGGCAAAATATTGCCCTTTTTGAGGCGTTATTTTGAGTTCGGAGTCAAAGTCACCGAAGACGTTTTCGACAAGGTTCTGAAGCCCGTTATGAAGTGATAGCACTATAATCATAGCGGCAGTCGGCACAGCAACTGCAACGACACTTACTATTGCCACTAGATTGACAATAGAGTAGGACTTCTTAGAGAAGAGAAATTTGCGAGAAAGAGAGTTAGTTTTCAATAGGGTCAATTAGAGATGCCAATTTAAAGTTGGTATCGCGAATGAATGGAAAAAACGAAGTTTTTTCAAAGTTTTTTGGTTCTTTTGTTCACAAAAGAACGATGGCAAGCACTCTGCGAACTAACAAAAACCATC
>CAMTOL010000034.1 GCA_947074135.1 uncultured Rikenellaceae bacterium | reverse complement strand
TGTCACCCCAATTAATTATACTAAACACTAAACAAGCACTACCTTTGTGGTAATAAATAGAGTGACTCTTAACAATAATTAAATTAATATAATGTTGAGTAAAATAACTAAATATAATATTAAGACAATAATTGCTTAAACTAGTAGTATTGTTGTGATATTTATAGTGATTAATCTATTAGTTGTGCTTATTACTGGACAGGAGCTCAATGTGGCGTTATTGAATCCTTTAAATTCGGTATTCGAGTTTGTAAAAGCATTTATTTGGTTAGAAGTACCGATAGTTGCAGCAATCCTTTTTACAATATTTATAGTTGTAACTATGTGGTTATTTCTATATTTTATGTCTAGAAAGATTATTAGATAAATCAGATTATATAAAGAGAAATTCCAGTTAGATCATATTTTAAAACGCAAACGCAAAATCTCCCCCTAAACCGTTTTTAGCGGTTGCAAAAGCCACTTCTCGAATTATCGAAGAGGTGGCTTTATTATTTAATTTCATCTATTATTAATTCAATTTGGATTTATCCAATCAAGCGTATAATTTACGTTAAATGATTAGTTTTTTGAATTGTAATTTTAGTTGTTGTAGTTTAGTATCAAATCCATATCCTTGTCGCCACGACCAGAAAGGTTGATTACAACTATACCATTTTTAGGCAGGTCCACCTTTTTGATAGCAGCTAATCCGTGTGAGCTTTCTAGTGCGGGAATTATCCCTTCGTTTTTGCATAAGTCACGAGCTGCTTCTATAGCTTCGTCATCAGTAACTGCGACAGCTTCTAAGCGACCAGTTTCGTACAAATGAGCAATAAGCGGACCAATACCGGGGTAGTCCAATCCTGCCGAGATTGAGTAAGGCTCTTTTACCTCTCCATTTTCATCGACAATTACCAGCGAGCGGCTACCGTGTAGTACTGTTTCACGACCTAGGTTAAGCGAAGCTGCAGTTTGACCGCTTTCAACCCCCTTGCCTCCTGCTTCAGCACCAACTAGTCGCACCTTATCGTTAGCAATAAACTCATAGAACGCTCCCGAAGCGTTGCTACCTCCGCCAAGACAGGCAATAACCATATCAGGGTAGCTGCGACCCTCTTTTTCCTGCAATTGACGAGCTATCTCTTCTGAAATAATGCTTTGAAAGTGAGTCACCATCTCTGGGTATGGGGCTGGACCAACAGCCGAACCGAGTAGATAGAATGTATCGTCGGGTCTAGCGCACCACTCGCCTAGTGCTTCATTCACAGCGTCAGCTAGAGTTTGGGTTCCGCTTTTAGCCGCTTTAACTTCGGCGCCGAGTAGTCGCATACGGTCAACATTTGGTTTTTGCCGCTCCATATCGACAGCTCCCATATAGACTACGCACTCCATATCTAGTAGTGCACAAACTGTGGCAACAGCAGTTCCGTGCGACCCTGCACCAGTTTCTGCAATTACACGTTTTAGCCCCATATGTCTTGCAAGTAGTATTTGCCCTAGTGTGTTGTTGATTTTGTGTGCGCCAGTGTGGTTTAGGTCTTCTCGTTTGAGATAGACTTTAGTGCCATACTTTTCACTCATTTTTTGAGATAGATAGAGTGGCGATGGGCGACCTGCGTAGTTTTGCAGTAGGTCGATATACTCTTTTTTGAACTCGTCTGAAAAGGCGTATGAATTGAATGCTTTTGAGAGCGTATTAAGGTTTTTTTCTAGTATTTCTGGTACAAACACACCGCCAAAGCGACCATAAAATCCGTTAGTTGGTTTCATAATATTTTTTTGATTTTTTTGTTAAAAAAAGTTAGAGTGCAAATAGGCTCTCTGCATTTGCAGTTGTCGTTTTTGCTACTTCTTCGATTGTGACCCCTTTAATTTCGGCAATTTTCTGAGCAATTAGTGGAATATAACTACTCTCGTTGCGTTCACCTCTGTGGGGAACAGGAGGGAGGTATGGTGCATCTGTCTCAAGTAAGATTTTATTGAGAGAGATATTTTGTATTGCTTCTGGCAGGGTTGACTTTTTGTAAGTAACCGTACCGTTGATGCCATAAAAAAAATCTCCGATTCTTTCGATTCGTGAGATTTGCTCTTTGGTACCTGAAAAGCTGTGAAAAACTCCTCTAACTTCTCCTTTGTACTGTTCCACAATGGGTAAAATTTCGTCCCAGGCATCTCGGCAGTGGATAATAATTGGGAGGTTGTGTTTTATTGCCAACTCAATTTGGGCATTAAATCCTTCAATCTGCTCCTCTTTATACTCTTTGCTCCAGTATAGGTCTAACCCTATTTCGCCGACTGCTACAAACTTTACTGGTGGATTGTTAAGCATACTCTCAACTTGTGACAGATGCTCACGCCATCGTAGGTTTTGGTTCATTGCCGTTGGGTGGAGTCCTATGGTGGGGTAGCAGTTTTCGAATTGTTTTGCTGTTTCGAGCATTTGGCTGTGGGTTGAGCTTTCGACTGCTGGGAGAATAAATTTCGACACGCCACACTCTTTGGCACGAGTAATTACTTGCGCCAAATCTTTGTCGAATTGCGAATCAAAGAGGTGAGTATGTGTATCGATAAACACTGTTATTCTATTTGTGCTAAGCGGTGCTTGTATAAATATTAGTTTGGAGCAAAACTAAGTTTTTTTTATTAGTTTTCCAAATTTTTATTGAAGCCAATTATAATAAAGTGATTAGTGGTTAATGATCGGTAGTACTAAAAATCATAGAACACCACTCATTAACCACTTACCATTTATCATTCCAATTAACAGTTGACAATTGTTTATAGCTGCTTCGCAGGTCTTACAATTGCTTCGCAATTGTGCTTTTGGGGTTTTCGCCACGCCTGACGGCGCTGTCGATGGTTTTTGTTAGTTCGCAGAGTGCTTGCCATCGTTCTTTTGTGAACAAAAGAGCCAAAAAACTTTGATAAAACGAAGTTTTTCCACTTTTTAGCAATTTCAATTGTTAATTCGAATTTATCATTAAAAGTATTTATTTAACGTTCAACTTTTTAGTTTGGCGAATGTTTGCACTCGAGCTACCCACCATAACGTTGATTTTGCCGCTTTCGACCTCAAACTTTTCTGCGTTTGTGTTCCAGTAAGCTAGGTCTTCAGCTTTTAGTTTAAGCTCGACTTTCTTGGTTTCGCCGCTTTTGATTGCCACACGAGCAAAGCTACGAAGTTGTTTGTTAGGGCGACTAATTTTTGACTCAGGATATGAAACATAGAGTTGTACAACCTCTTCGCCGTCACGAGCACCACTATTTTTCACATCAACGCTAACTGTTACCTCGCCCTTTTTGTCAACCGATGCGTTTGATAACTGCATATTAGAGTAGTCGAATTTAGTGTAGCTAAGTCCGTAACCAAATTCATACAACGGTTTTACCTTCGAATACATATAAGTTCTTCCGTTTGTGATGTCGTAATCCATCATTGGAGGAAGATCTGTAATCGAGCTTACCCACGTTTGAGTTGTGCGTCCAGCGGGGTTAACATCGCCAAAAAGAACGTCAGCAACACCATTACCAAGCTCTTGCGAGTTGTTAGATATGTTTAGGATAGCTGGAATATTCTCTTGTGACCAGTTAATTGCAAATGGGAAACAGCTAACGAGTACCAACACTGTATTGGGGTTTGCTGCATATACAATTTTTGCTAGTTCTTCTTGTTCGAGTGTCAAGGCTCTGCGGTCAACAGCCTCACGTCCGTCGCTTTGAACAGGCGCATATTTCCAATCCGCACGAGTACCGTAAACGTGGTTGCCAATACATACTATTGCTACATCTGCTTTCGAAGCAGCAATAGCGGCTTTATCTATTGAGTTCGATGGTTCGTATAGTATCTCAACATCGTTTCCAACAGCGTTTTTTATGCCATCAAGGATAGTTACCTCGTAGGGTGGTGTACCGCTATACCAGTCCAACTGTACCTCGTTGGCGCGAGGACCGATAACAGCGATAGATTTAATTTTTTTCTTGTCGATTGGTAGTAGGTTTTTGCTATTTTTAAGCAGCACTGCTGATTTTGCAGTAACCTCACGTACAAACTTCTTAACCTCTGGTTTAGTCCAAGGTTCAACACTTTGTTCCACTCCAATTTGGTGGTAAGGGTTGCTGTAAACATCTGCATCGAGTAGTCCTAGTTTGATACCTACTACATAGTTGTTATACAGCACCTTGTCAATATCTTTTTCGTTCAGAATACCACGTTCTAGTGCTTCGTATGTGTAAGAGCGATAGTTATCTAAGAATTGTCCAACTCCAGCCTTAATCACAGCTGCAGCGCCTTCGGTGTGGTCTTTATATGCTTTGTGGGCCGTAATAAGTAATCCTAGCGCGCCTCCGTCAGTACAGATTATACCCTCCATATCCCACTGTTTACGAATTTTGTCTAGTACAGGGTGAACTGTCATCGGAGTTCCGTTCCAACTATTATAAGCAGCCATAAATGCTTGTGAACCGCCTTCGGTAATACCTTTATAGAAAGGGTAGCCATAGTACTCATAGAATAGTCTGTCGTCGAAGTTTGAGCTTGTCGAATCTCTGCCGTCTTCGTTGCTATTAGCCAAGAAGTGTTTCATCAACGATGCCGATTTCCAGTAGTTTGGATCTTCGCCTTGAAGACCTTTAACAAATGCAACTGTTAGACGAGCAGTTAGGAAAGGGTCTTCGCCAAACGACTCCTCGGTGCGTCCCCAACGAGGGTCACGAGCTAGGTCGGCATTTGGAGCGCGCATAACTAGTCCACGTTTGTTGTATCTGTAGTTTTGGGCATAGAAGCGCACCTCTTCTGCTTCGATATCAGCCACTTTGCGAATCATAGCAGTATCCCAAGTAGCTCCAAGTCCGTAGGCTTGAGGAAAGGTTGTTGTTGGGTACTCTTTAGCGACTATCTTATAGTTTTCAATCGCTCTACCGCCCCATACGCCGGGACCTCCGAGTGCTAGTCCGTGCAGACCTTCAGAGTGACCAGCCGAGCGAACGCCAAGGCGAGGTACACCTAGATCAGTCGAGAGAGCGTTGATTTTTTCGTCGAGTGTCATCATATCTATTAGACTTTCGATACGCTCTTTATTGCTGAGTGACTTGTCTTGAAATTTGTAGCTACGTTGTGCAAACACCAGACTAGTGCAGCATAGCAAAAGAAGTGAAAAAAGTAGTTTTTTCATTGATTTTGATTTATTTATGGTGGTTAAGGGTAGATTTTTATCGATAATAGACAACAGGGAATAAACAGTAAATTGTTTGTCTTCCGCAAATCTTGCTCGCTAATTACTATTAGTCAACCCCTATTGTTCTCATAAATATATATTTACAAATATATAAAAAAAATTCAACAAAAAGAATCTATACATTCACTATTTATAATTTATAGCAAACGAAGTTATTAAAGCACGTTCTTGTTGAAGAATTGGATTTCGTTTACCTCTTCGCTAAAAGCCATAAAATAGCCTAGACAGCCACCGCTAAAGTTAGGGTATGGATTGCTGCCTGACATATCCCCAACATTCATTGAGTAGAAATATTCGTACGTGCGTCTGTCAATCGAGCGAACCTCAACTCTTAGCCAATCTCCGTCATCGACAATATTGTGGCGTGTAGTATCGTCGGTAGGTTTCATCTCTTTTTTATAACGAAGCGGAAACGCTAGTGAGATAACGCCCTGAACAGCAGTTTGGTTGGTCGATATGCTCCATCTCGATAGTTCGTCATTAATGAATAGTCTGTTGTAGTAGTAACGAAGTTCGTTGCCAATGCTCAAATCACTAATTGCGCTTAGACAAGTGAGTGATTTGCTGCCCGGAGGCATAGAAGATACTAGCTTAAAAAATGTGGAGTCAATCACTACAGGTTCTTCGACTTTGGAGTAAGAGCTAAACTCTTTGCCCTCAATCTCAACATTGATTGTGAATGTTTCGCCCGCAGTGGTATTAATTGTTTGATTAGGAAGGTATAGCCCGCACTCTTCGTAGTAGAAAAGTTCGGTTGAGTTGTTTTGGGAGTCAGTGATAATCACTTTTGAGGCAGCATCAATCCCATTATATAGAGCCAGGCTCTCCATATTTTTGGTATGTGTTATCTTGACTTTTGCTTCACCATTTCCTACTTCGCTTTCAATCACCCAAATTGGCTCAATGTTTTTGTAATCGAGGTCGATAACAAATTTGCAGCTCGTTGTGCATAAGCATATTAGAGTAATAAACAGTGTGAGTGAAGATATCTTTAATTTATTAGTAGCTGTTCTCATAATCAAAATTTAAAAGTTAGTGAAACCGAGGGGAGGATACCGAAGAGGGAGTACATCATTGTTTTGGTGCCTGTAACTGCGGTTTTGTCCTCCTCAAACATTATCATAAACGGATTGTAATGATTGTAGAGGTTGTAAACCCCGAAATTCCAAATACGGGTATATTTTGGGTGAACCTTTGTGTGCGAAAAACTAACATCGAGTCGGTGGTAGTCAGGAGCGCGGTAACCATTGCGCTCGGCAAAGTAGTATATCACATCGCTGCCAATGGTGTACTTGCCGCTAGGGGCTGTTAGCGCCTGACCTGTGTTGTAAACCCAACTTGCCGACATATCCCAACCTCTGCCAAACGAGTACATACCGACAACCGAAATGTCGTGTCGTCTATCGTTCGAGGCGGTGTACCACTGCGAGTTGTTGATACCATCGATTCGGTTTTCGCTCCACGAAAGAGTATAGCCTACCCAGCCTGTGAAGCGCCCTAAATTCTTACGCACCATAAACTCAACACCATAAGCCCTACCGCTGCCGCCAAGTAATATTCGTTCTATCTCGATTGCCGAATTAAAGGTTTTGCCGTCACGATAGTCGTAAACGTTATCGATATTTTTGTAGTAACCCTCGACCGAGAACTCAAAATCTCGGTTACTAGTCATAGCCACATAGCCTAGCGAGAGTTGGTCGGCAATTTGTGGTTTTATAATGTTGCTAGTCATAGTGTATCGGTCAATAGGGGTTGACATCGAGGCGTTGCGAATGGCGTGAATGTTTTGGGTGGTGCGGCTGTAACCAAGTTTTAGGCTGTGGTCTTCCGATATTCTCCAGTTGGCACTAAATCGAGGTTCGAGGTTGGCGTAGGTTTTAACAAATTCGCCTTTTGAGTAGTTGTAGGTGTGAGTAATATCGCCTCTAGAGTCTAGGTCGTAGTATGGCGCACCGCCAAGCACAGAGAAGAGCGAGAGTCGAAGCCCAAGACTAAGCGTTAGGTTGTCGATGGGTTTGAACTCTTCGTTAACCCAGATATTGTTTTTCCACGCTTGACGTTGTTCGCTTTCGTGGAGTATGTTGACTGTCCAGTTGCCCGATTCGAGGTCGATAAGTGTGGATTGAAGCCCCACGTTGATAAGGTGTTTGCCGTTTCGGGGTTTAATCTCAAAGTTGTGTTTTAGACCGTAGTGTTTAATAAAGCCCTCGAATGTAACGTTCATCTCTCGCATTTCGACTCCTGAGAAGTTATTGAAATTCGACCAGATGAGCGAAGTTTGGGAGCTTAGAATATCGTTATAGCGGTGTAGCCATTTGAGCGAGCTGGTGTAGTTGCTCCAGTTCATATCCATCACATCGACCATTCCCATATTGTCGGTTCCACCGTAAAACGAGAGTGTAAGAATGTTCATCGAGTCGATATGGTAGTTGAGTTTGGCGTTAGCGTCCCAGAAGTTCATAATATTGCCTTTAAATTCAGGGCTGAACATTAGGAAGAAGTCGGCATATGAGCGGCGAAATGAGGCGAAGTATGAGAGTTTGTCGCCCACAATTGGACCTTCGGCACTAGCCTTAGCCGAGAGTAGCCCGATTGATGCTGAGAATTGGTGTTTTCGAGGGTTTCCGCTTCTCGATATCACGTCTAGCACAGCTGACGATGCATCGCCAAATTGTGCTGGTATAAGCCCTTTGTAGAGTGTTGCGTTTTGGAGTGCTTCGTCGTTGAAGGCAGAGAAAACACCCATTAAGTGCCCTGCGTTATAGATAGTAGCGTCGTCAAGCAGAATAAGGTTTTGTGACGATGTGCCACCACGAACCTGAAAACCGCTCGAGGCATCGCTCTCGGTCTTAACACCTGGTAGGAGTGTTAGGGCTTTGATAACATCACGTTCGCCAAATAGCGAAGGGGTTTTGGCTAGCTCTTTGATTGAGATTACTTCGGCGCCAATTTGAGTTGCAACAAGCCTATCGGTCAGCGCTTTGGTAGCCACTTGAATAGCCTCGATTTCGATTCCGGTTAGAGTGACCGATATTGAGTCACGATTTTGCTCGTCGAAGGCTATATCAATTGTGTCATACCCTGCAAGTGAGATAGTTAGGGTACCTTTCTTGGCAGATATACCAAGTGAGAAGTTGCCATTTTCGTCGGTTGCTGTTCCGGTTGCTGGTCGCTCTTTGTGGAATATCGTTGCTCCAACAACAGCCTCTCCTCCACTCTCTCTGACCACTCCTTTCACTCTATTCTGCGCTGTTGCAACAATTGGAATAAGCGCTAGAAGTATTATTATATATTTTATTTTTGTCATACCATATTTGCAATTCACAATTCACAATTATTTGTTTGAACCAATCACTAATGATTAATCACTAGGGTAAGCAAAGAATTGTGAATGATGCATTAAAAAAGTGTGTTCACCCACTCCGCCACCCCTCGGAAGGTTTTGCGGTGAAACTCGCTAACGCCAAACTCTGCCACTGCTGCTTTGTGAGCTACCGTCGGGTAGCCTTTGTTCGATGCCCAGTCGTACTGAGGATAGAGTTGATGCAACTCCTTCATTCGTCGGTCGCGAGCGGTTTTAGCCAGTACCGAAGCCGCTGCGATTGAGAGGTATAGGTCGTCGCCACCCACAAAACATCGATAATCAATACCTAGTTGGCTTTTAAATCGGTTTCCGTCAATGAGCAATAACTCTGGTCTGATGCTTAGTGCTTCAATCGCTCGGTTCATAGCCACAAAAGTAGCTTGAAGTATGTTAAGCGAGTCAATCTCCTTTTCGCTTACCTCTGCCACAGCCCACGCCACAGCCTCTTGTTTGATAATTGGTTCTAACTCTGTACGAGAGCGTTCGCTCATCTTTTTGCTGTCGCGAAGTCTAGGGTCGTTGAATTTTGGTGGCAGAATAACGGCAGCAGCAACCACTGGACCAGCAATTGGACCTCGTCCGGCCTCGTCCACACCAGCCTCTAGTACACCTTTTACGCAACAATGCAGCATATTTTTTCGTTTCTATACTTTAAAATACAGATTTATAAGTAAAAATTTGGCCAAAATTACTAATTTTGCGCCTAGTAATCAACTTTGTTGGTGTGAAATTTTTTTAAAAATGGGATTTATCAATCAGATTAGAGGTAAAAAAGGGGTTAAGGACAAGAATAATGTTTCGAAGCCTAAGCGCAAATTCTTGCAACGACTGGCTAGTCCTAATCATCCTCGCCGAGCAAAAACAATTTTTTGGAGTATAGTTATTGCTCCTTTTGCGATTTTCATTGTACTTATTTTGTTGGTTGTTTTCGGAGCATTTGGTTCTTTACCAACTTTCGAGGAGTTGGAGAATCCGCGTTCGAATATGGCAACCGAACTGATATCTTCAGATGGTCAGTTGTTGGGCAATTACTATATCGAGAATCGTTCTTACACTGATTACACCGAGCTTTCGCCAAATGTTGTAGCAGCGCTTATAGCGACAGAGGATTCTCGTTTTCACTCTCATTCGGGCATTGACTTCTTAGGTCTTGCACGTGTGGGTGTTAAGACAGTGTTACTTTTCCAGAAAGATCAGGGTGGTGGTTCGACCATTTCGCAGCAGTTGGCAAAAAATCTCTATCCTCGCGACACTACAAAACGTTCGGCTGTTGGTAAGACATTTAATCTAGTGATTTCCAAACTCAAAGAGTGGGTAACTGCTTCAATGCTTGAATATAACTACACCAAGGAGGAGATAGTGGCAATGTACCTCAATACGGTTGAGTATGGCTCAAATGCTTTTGGAATTAAGTCGGCTGCACGAACATTCTTCAATAAGACTCCCGACGAACTTACAGTTCCCGAGGCGGCAATGTTGGTGGGTGTTGTCAATGCTCCGACTCGCTATTCGCCTGTGAGAAATCCTCAGAATGCTCTCAAACGGCGAAATACAGTAATCTCTCGTATGGCTACGGCGGGTTATATTACCGAAGATAAGGCAACGGAGTATCAGAACGAATCTATTGAGTTGGACTATAACCCAATCTCGCATAACGATGGTACTGCAACCTATTTTCGTGAGATGTTGCGTCTTTATATGACTGCCAAAAAGCCAGAACGTTCACAATTTAATAACGATTGGGACTATAATGCCGATTTGAAACGTTGGGATAGCGATCCTCTGTATGGTTGGTGTAACAAAAACTTTAAGGCCGATGGAACACCCTATAACCTTTATAAAGATGGGTTAAAAATTCATACTACCGTTAACTCTAAAATGCAGCGCTATGCAGAGGAGGCAGTTGCAGAGCATTTGGGAGGAAAAGGGGGTATTCAGGAGCAGTTCGATAAACAGCGACAATCTTACAAAAAGATTTTCTATAACGTTACAAATGCGCAGATAGAGACGATTATGAACTCTTCCATTATGAACTCGGATAGGGCTAGGTCGATGCGTAAAGAGGGTGCAACTAAAGATGAGATTTTAAGTGCGTTCAACGAGCCAACAAAGATGAGGGTGTTTACTTATCAGGGTGATAGGGATACCACTTTAACTCCTCTCGATTCGTTGATTCACTACAAATCGATACTTCGCACTGGTTTTATGTCTATGGATCCAACGACTGGTTATGTACTAGCTTATGTCGGAGGTCCTTCATTCCGCAATTTCAAGTACGATATGGTTCGTCAAGGTCGTCGTCAGATTGGTTCGACAGTCAAGCCGTTTATCTATACCTTTGCATTCGACTATCTAGGCTACAATCCTTGTACTATGGTTCCTAACTTGCCAGTGTCGATTGAAACAGGCTCTGGCGATGCTTTTAATCCAAAGGAGGCTGGTAAGGTTGAGTACGACGGAGTGCTTCATCCACTGCGTTGGGGTTTGGCAAACTCTCGCAACAACTATTCGGCCTGGATTATGAAGCAATCATCGCCTGAAGCAGTTGTGGATTTGATACACAAGATGGGTATTTCGACATGGATCGATCCTGTTTATGCAGTTTGTACGGGTAGTCCAGAGGCATCACTTTATGAGATGGTTGGAGCTTTTTCGACCTTTGCAAACCGAGGCGTGCACACTGATCCATTTATTGTAACTCGTATTGAGGATAAACAGGGCAATGTACTTAGTTCGTTTTCGCCTCGAACCAACGATGCAATTAGTGAAAAAACGGCCTACACTATGTTGTCGATGCTTCAGAGTAATATTACAGCAGGTACAGGTAACCGATTGCGTCGTGCACCTTACAACATTGTGGGCGAAGTTGGAGGTAAGACAGGTACAACAAACAACAATGCTGATGCTTGGTTTATAAGTGTTGCGCCTAAAGTTGCAGCTGGAGCGTGGGTAGGTGGTGAGGAGCGTTCGACTCACCTAGTAAATCGAGGTGAAGGCTCGGTTGCTGCACTACCAATTGTTGGACTATTTTTGAGTAAAGTTTATAAGGATAAGTCGTTGGGAATTACTATCGAAGATAGGTTTATGCCTCCTGTTGGTATGGTGTCGATTGACTGTGATACAGGAATGTCCATTACTGCCGATCAAAGAGTTGTTTTGCAAGAGGCTGCCGAAGATGAATTTTTCCAATAATTTTTATATCTTTGTTGTGTTGTAGTGATCGAGAGATTAGCATTACTATTAAGATATAAAAACAAAAATAACCAGTATTAACAAATAACTGATTACCTAAGTATAAAAAAGTGCAAAAGATTATTATTCTAGATTTTGGGTCGCAATATACCCAGTTAATAGCTCGACGAGTTCGTGAGCTTAATGTTTATTCTGAGATTCATCCATTCAACAACCCTCCTGCAATTGATGACACAGTTGTTGGGGTTATTCTTTCGGGTTCGCCTCACTCAGTTCGCGACACAAATGCTCCAAAAATTGATTTGAGTCAGATTAAGGGCAAACTACCTTTGTTGGGTGTTTGTTATGGTGCTCAATATTTGGCACACTATTTTGGAGGAGAGGTTGCTCCGTCAAATAGCAGAGAGTATGGTCGTGCGCAGCTTACAAAAGTTATTGGCGACGATCCGTTGATTAAATCGATATCAAAGTGTTCGCAAGTGTGGATGTCGCATGGCGATACCATTGTCAGAATACCTGAAACATATAAGATTATTGCTTCGACAGAGGATGTACCAGTAGCAGCTTACCATATCGAGGGTGAGCAGACTTGGGGCATTCAGTTTCACCCCGAGGTTTACCACTCAACCGAAGGAACTGAGCTTTTGCGCCACTTTTTGATGGATATTTGTGGTTGTCGAGGCGAGTGGACACCAGCCTCTTATGTCGAGAGTTCGGTTGCAGCACTTCGTGAGCAGTTGGGCGACGACAAGGTAGTGTTGGGGCTTTCGGGCGGAGTCGATTCGAGCGTTGCTGCCGAGCTGTTGCATCGTGCTATTGGCGACAATTTGACCTGTATTTTTGTAGATATGGGGTTGCTTCGTGGTGGAGAGTTCGAGCAAGTGTTGGATTCATATAAAACTATGGGTCTTAATGTTATAG
Source organism: uncultured Rikenellaceae bacterium (assembly GCA_947074135.1). GTDB lineage: Bacteria > Bacteroidota > Bacteroidia > Bacteroidales > Rikenellaceae > Mucinivorans. Next base: position 899 of record CAMTOL010000034.1, on the reverse strand, counting down.
GCGTTCGTGCAGGAGATAAGTTTCTTGCCGACCTAAAGGGAGTGACTGAGCCTGAGGCAAAGCGTAAGATTATAGGTCGTGATTTTATCGAAGTTTTCGATGCCGAAGCGCAGAAATTAACTGAAATAAAGTGGTTGGCTCAGGGTACAATCTATCCTGATGTTATTGAGTCGGTATCTTCAGGTGGACCTAGCGTAACGATTAAGTCGCACCACAACGTGGGTGGTCTTCCTGAAAAGATGAACCTAAAGATTGTTGAGCCGCTACGTTTGTTGTTCAAAGATGAGGTTCGTCGCATAGGTCGTGAATTGGGTGTTCCTGAGATTATTCTAGGACGTCACCCATTCCCAGGTCCGGGTCTTGGTATCCGTATTTTGGGTGAGGTTACGGCAGAAAAGGTTGCGATACTTCAGGCTGCGGACAAGATATTTATTGATGGTCTTCGCGAGTGGGGGCTTTATGATGAGGTTTGGCAGGCTGGTGTTATGTTGTTGCCAGTTCAGAGTGTTGGGGTGATGGGCGATGAACGCACGTATGAGAGTTGTGTGGCACTTCGGGCAGTTAGTTCGACTGATGGAATGACCGCCGATTGGGTTCATCTACCGTATGATTTTTTGGCAAAGGTTAGCAATGATATTATCAACAAGGTGAGAGGAATAAACCGAGTGGTGTATGATATATCGTCGAAGCCACCAGCAACAATAGAGTGGGAGTAATCATTGTGAAATTAAGCCTTATGCTTCCTTGCTGCAATTTTTGGTGCAGTCACGTACTTTGAGTACGCTCCTTTCCAAAAACTTTTGCGGCGTTGCCTAAGACTCAATTTGACAATGATTATAAAAGGTGTGAAATTAAGCCTTATGCTTCCTTGCTGCAATTTTTGGTGCAGTCACGTACTT
>CAMTOL010000033.1 GCA_947074135.1 uncultured Rikenellaceae bacterium | reverse complement strand
TAATTTACAGAGGGATGTAAGTCGAGCATGTCGGGGAGTTATGGAGTAGAGGAGTAGAGAGCGGGTCAAAGAATCGCAAAAATACGAATAACAGTGTTTGGGGGATTTTTGGTAGTTGCGGTTCTTGTCTATTTTATTAAACTTCTAATATGCTTCGCTAAATCCATCGCAAAAAAAGAGATTTTTAATCTCCGCATCTCAAGATTAATGACAACCTTTGTAATTGTGATGTCTGCACTTATGGTCGTAATGATTATAGATGATCTTTACGTTGCTCCAGATGGAACAATGACAGGCAATAGGGCAATAGAACTTATCACGGAATGGGTCTTAGATGGAACTCTATTTTTACTATTTGCACAAATGATAAAAGTAGGAAACTATCTTCAAGAGGAGCAGAAATTAACGGTCTAACACTTTGGCTATAAACAATAATCCCCATAATTTGAATATATAAAAACAATGGAAAGACTTGAGAAAATAATATCGAACATAAGAGCACTATACTACTGTTTTGTGGTGTTCTACGTAATGTCAGGACTATACAGCTTTTATGTAAGTCTGACCTCACCTTTTGGGCAGATTGAGATGGGAGAAGAGCTTTCGATTGGCTATGCTCTTTGGGTGTTAATAATCTCGATTTTATCACTAACGGCTAGTGTATGGACTGTGGTACTCTTTATCAAACTGCTTATCTGTTTAGGTCGTTCGATTGCTAGAAAAGATATTTTCAATCTCCGCACAGTAAAAATCATTAATCGCTACGCACTTTTAACATTAATCTGCGCTGGAATGACGTTTCTGATGTGCAACACAGTATATAATGATGCTAGTTATTTTAATTTAATTATGGTGTCGGGGTTGCAAAATACTATTATTTTGTTGATATTTGGGCAAGTTATACGCATTGGCAACTATTTCCAAGAGGAGTACGACTCAACAGTATAGGAGGAGAGGAGCAATGGGAATAAGAGTAAATTTAGATGTGGTAATGGCGCAGCGCAAAATATCACTAACGGAGTTGGCTGAAAAGGTCGATTTAACATTGGCAAATCTCTCGATACTTAAGAATGGTAAGGCAAAGGCTATCAGATTTTCGACGCTGGAGGCGATTTGCAACGTACTAGAGTGCGAAGTTGGCGAGATACTAGAGTTCGTCAAAGATGAATAATGAATAACAAACAACAAGATATTTAACCAAACTAACACAAAAAAGTTATGAAAAAATTAATCCTATTTATTGCAGCAATCACACTTTCGATTGTTGCCACAAAAGCACAAGATGCTCAACAAATTTTCGACAATTACTACCAAAAAACTGGTATTGCCGATTTTAACGAAAACAATGATGGTCGTAGTTCTCTTCTCGAAATGGAACTTTCGGTAATGGGTATGTCAATGCCATTCAAAGTAACCTCTAAATACCCTAACCTATTTCGTATTGAGATGTCAGTACAAGGTATAACAGTTACAACCATTCTTCGTGACTCTGTTGCATACGTGTCAGCTCAAGGTCAAACTCAAACAATCACTGACGAGGCACAAATCAAACAATATGCGCCAGTGAGCAACCTAATCTCAGATATGATTCCTACACCTGGCAACTACGAAGATTTAAAATACGTTGGCAAAGAGGGTAAAGGCAAAAATGAGTGCTATGTTGTTGAGTGTATCTCAAAAAAGGAACAAGCTAAAACTAAACTCTATTTCAACATCGAAACAGGACTACTAGACAAAGCTTACACCGAAACTGAAGTTAATGGCAAGACAATTAAAGCTGATATGGTATTTAAGAAATACACAAAATTTGATGACGGCGCACTGCTAATGCCAACTACTATTTCTGCAAAAGCTGAAGGACAAACTGTTGATTTTATCATCAAATCATTTGAAACTGACGTTCCTGTAGCATCTTGGATGTTTGCAGCACCAAAACAATAGTTTTTAGCAATCAAATAATCAGTACTTAAGAAAGAAAAAGTAGATTAAACTAACATAACAAAAAAAACGGATCACTTGACCACCTAGTCACCTGATCACCTATAAGAAATGAAAAGATTATTTTTTAGTATATCGCTCTTCGTAGCTACCGTACTCGGCTCGGTTGCACAAGAGTTAGATATGATGAGTGTCATTGAGAATGACCCTCAAGCAAGAGTTGGAACACTCGAGAATGGTGCGAAATACTATATTCGCAAAAACTCTAAAGACCCACAACGTGCTAACTTCCATATTCTATACGACGTAGGAGCTGTTCTCGAAGAGGATCGCCAAGATGGACTTGCTCACTTCCTCGAACATATGGCATTCAATGGTAGCACCAACTTCCAAGGCAACGGTCTGATTGATTACTGCCAAAGCATCGGTATCGCTTTTGGCGGTGACCTAAACGCTGGTACAGGTCAAGAGATGACAACTTATATGATTACCAACGTGCCAATTACACGTGAAGGGATTATTGACTCTATGCTATTAGTACTTCACGACTGGGCTGGTTTTATCTCGCTTAACGAAAAGGACATCGACGAGGAGCGTGGCGTAATCGAGGAGGAGTGGCGTCTGTATGCTGGAATGGCAGATCAACGCATCTCTCGCAAAGAGACTGCACTGCTTTTTGGCGCAGACAACATCTATGCTCGTCGTGACATTATCGGCGAATTGGACAACCTTAAAAACTTTAGCTATCAAGATATTCGCGATTTCTATACTAAATGGTATCGCCCAGACCTTTCGGCTTTTGTAATCGTAGGCGACTTCGATCCCGATATGATGGAGGCTAAACTTAAAAAGGTTATGGCCAACGTTAAGCCAGCAGCAGAGAAAGCTAAAAAACCTAGAATTACGGTTGCATCAAACGAAGAGCCTCGTTATGGCGTCTTTACCGACCCTGAACTTACATCAACTACAGTTGAATTGATTTGCCGCCTTGCGCCTCAACCTAAAAAATACAACAACAGAGTATTGGCACTCAAAACCCGTATTCTTAACAATTTGGCAACCTCGATGTTAAACGAACGTCTTGATAATATTGCTAAAGAGAGTGGTTCGCCTTTCCAAAGCTCTGGAGTTTTCTATGGTTCTTACTTTCAACCTTTCGATATGCTCAACTTTTCGACTTCAGCTCGTGAGGGAGAGGCTATCAAGGCTTTCGAGGCAGGTTTGACCGAGCTTTACCGTGCTGTTCGTGGGGGATACGCTGAACCTGAATTGGACAGGGTTAAAGCTAAAATGTTGGCAAACAACGAGAGAGCTTTCAATAACCGCAACGACCGTCGCAACAGCGAGTTTGTAAATGCATTTACAAACAACTACTACAAAAACTCTCCTATCGCATCGGCAGAAGAGAGCTATGAGCTAACAAAAGCTATTGTCGAGAACATTACACTCGACGAGGTTAACGCTCAAATTGCAGCTATGTTAACCGACGAAAATGTTGTTATTTACGCTAAAGCTCAATCAAAAGAGGGTGTTTCGATTCCAACCGAAAGCGACCTTGCTGCATCGTACAACAAAATTAAAGCTTCGACTATTGAACCTTACACTGAAGAGGTTGTTACACGTCCGCTACTTGACGAGTCTGCACTTAAAGGCTCAAAAGTAGCTAAAACTGAGGCTGGTAAATTCGAATCGACTGTTTGGACGCTTAAGAATGGTGTGAAAATTGTTGTAAAACCAACAACTTACAAAGCTGACGAGGTATTGCTACGTGCGACTCGTAAAGGTGGTTATTCAACTATCGAGAATCTGGAAACGCTACACTCAATTGGTCTTTGGTCGCAATTTGATGAGTTTGCTGGTCTTAGCGATTTCAGCGCTAAAGAGCTTCAACGCATATTGGCAGGTAAAAATGTAGGCGTTTCGCCAGTAGCTACGAACGAAACTGAAGGTTTCAGAGGCAGCTCATCGATTAAAGACATTGAGACACTATTCCAACTGACATACCTCTACGCTACTGCTCCTCGTTTCGAGAGTGAAGATTGGGGGGTTATGATTGACAAACTGGAAACTTACGTTAAAGGTGCTGAAAAAGACCCTATGCGTATTTTCCAAGACTCTTTGCAGATGACTCTAACAGGAGGCAACCCTCGTGCATTGCCACTTGGCGACAAGATGCTTTCGATGGTATCGCTCGAAAAACTCAAAGAGCAATACAAAAAGTTCTTCTCTACAACTACAGATATGACATTCTTTATCACCGGTTCAGTTGATTTAGAAACGCTCAAACCATTGGTTGAGAAATATATCGGTTCAATTCCTGCGCCAAAGAGCAAAAAAGAGGCTGCAATCGGACCATACCTAATAGAAACTCCTAAGGGTCAGATTGTAAATCGCTTCAACACTCCTCAAGAGTCGCCACGCGTTATTGCAGTTACGATCTACAACGGTGACATCAAGTATAGCGAGGCTGAGAAAGTAAATCTCGAGGTAATTGGCGAAGCACTAAACAATACATACCTTAAAACTATTCGTGAAGAAGCAGGTGGAGTTTATGTTGTTCAAAACCAAATGCAGGTTACGAAAAACCCAGAGCCTAAATTCGTGGATTTGTGTCTATTCATTACTGACACTAGCAAGGTTGAGGAGCTGTTGCCACTAGTTCAACAAGGTGTTGACGAAGCTGTAACATCGGGTCCATCGCCAGAGAATTTGACAAAAGCTAAAGAGGTGTTTGCTAAAAACTTTGCTGATGCAAACAACTCAAATAGCACTTGGTCTGGTTACTTGGTATCTTGGTACACTTGGGGAATTGACGGCTACACTAACTACTTAAAAGAGTTAGAAGCAGTAACAATTGAAAGTGCCAAAGCTGTGGCAGAGAAAGCCTTTAGTCAGGGCAATAAAATAACTATGGTACAGTTACCATAAATTCTATTAAGCATCTAGCATAACTTCGAGGAGTGGGTCAGAGTTGGCCCACTCCTTTTTTTATAAATTAGAGTTGATGCTTAGAAAAAACAGCAGTGATTGAATAAGATTAAACTAAAATGTCGTACTTTTGTTTTGCATACCATTTTATTGTGTACCTAAATAAGTACGATAACTAAAATTAAAGATATTAACGGATTACTAATTGCGCCGAAAGATTGTTTCAGGTCCTTGTTGACGCAATAAATAATCTGTTTAGCCCAATAAAGTGACTCGCATTTCTTAATTGCCAATAGACATATTAGAAGTATCTCGAAGACCATTTTCTCTTTAGATATGAAAAAGAGTGTAGAAAACCTAACTCAATATATACGTAACACTATTATTACCTCGCCACTACTAGGCGTAACGGTTGCGCTGTGCTGTGGCATCATAACCTCTGCCCGACTCGATGGCGAACTCTCATTTAACTCCGCACCGCTAATTATAGGTACTGTACTACTTGGTCTTACCATTGTGCTCGACATCACAATACGCTGGAGCAAACCACTCTTCTTTATCCTATTTGCAATTACAGGGTATATTTTAGCGGCAATTGCACTCCCTCCAAAATCTAACATCACTGCCGACACAAAGGTCGAAGTCATAGCCACGTTAAAGAGCGATTTCGAACAAAACAAACGGTGGAAAAGAGCTACAATCGAGGTAGTTGCAGCCAAAGATAGCGCGTCGAAACAGTGGATAGCCTCCAATTTTGGAGCACACCTCCATATCGACACCTCAAAACACCAAAACAATATCAGAATTGGCGATACTATAGCTTTCAACTCTCGTTTTCGTGAGTTCAGTAGCGATTACGGCACCTTCCGACGCACTATGGCACTCAAAGGTATAGAAGGAGAGTTTTACGCCTACAACTACCATATAATTGGAGAGGTCGATAGCTCTAAAATATCCCTAAGACAGCGTATAACAAGTTTCAGAACCGATTGCGCCGAACAAATCTACAAAATAGACACTCTGCGACCTGACCTAACCGCCACAATGTCCGCAATGACTATTGGCGACAAAAGCAAACTGCCTCGACAAACCATATCGGACTATCGAAACTCTGGCGTGGCACATTTACTCGCAATTTCGGGACTGCACATAGGTATCATAGTGGTATTACTCAACATCTTGTTCTCAACCTTTAAACTATGGTACGGAGTTGGACGAGTAGTCTATTCGATTCTAATTATTGCAGGACTTTGGATCTATGCTTTCTTTGTCGGAATGCCACCATCGGTAGAACGAGCTGTAATTATGTTCTCGCTCTACCAACTCGCTACATTGCTCCACCGTAGCGGCACTTCAATCAATATTCTCTGCGCCGCTGCAATAATCATACTGATAACCAACCCATTATCACTATTTGAAGTAGGTTTTCAGCTCTCATTTACTGCTATGATTGGCATTTCGACACTCTATCGTCCACTAGCGTTACTATACAAAACCGAAAACTGGCTAGTTCGAGGGATTTGGAGTGCACTATGCGTAACCATTGCAGCGCAAGTAACTGTTCTTCCACTAGTTGTCTTTCACTTTGGAACTCTGCCTTGGGCAGGGGCATTATTCAACGTATTGGTATGGGTTGCGACGCCTATTATTGTACTCTCAACACTACTCTATCTAATAACAACGCTTCGATTTATAGGCATAATTGGGGTATGGGCAACTGCCCTGCAAAACGATGTCTTTGCTGCCGTTGGTTCTCAACCCTGGGCAGTAATTCGAGATATTAATCTACCTTTATGGATTCTAATTTTAATCTATCTGGTAGAATTTATCTTGATAACGTTTTTCAGAGAGCGTTCCGAACACCGTAGTCGAATAGCTGTCGCCAGTGAAACACAAAAAATTAGGAGCTAAGTATCTACTACCTAACTCCCAAACTAGTTAATTACAAACGATTAATTTACTATTGTCGATTAATCACGGTAAAGTCCCTCACGCGAGAGTAAACTCTTTTCGTTTGCCAAATTCCACAACACAATTGCCATTACAACTGACGACTGTTCTTGATACTCAGCAATACTCTTATTGTACAAATCACGCTCGGTATGCCAAATCTCGCCATACGAGAAGCCATAGCCTTTATAATCAGCCGTACCAAAACTTACTGTAGGAATGCCGTTCAATGCAAAATAGGCGTGATCTGACCCTCCAGCCGAAGTAGGACGCTTAGATGGTTCGCCAGTACGTTTACGGAGTGTAAATCTATAAGCAGTATCTTTAATTGCTCTGCCCTCAACTATAACCTTTGTTGCACGTTCAAATGCAGGATACATTGCCTCGTTAACTGTCAACGAATTTGAGGCCAAAGGACCTCCATCACGATTAAAATAGTTCGAAATATTTTTCCAATCTTTTTGGTGCGTTTCAACAAAATACTTCGACCCCAACAGACCAAACTCCTCGCCTGCCCAAAGAGCAATCATAATCGAACGTTTAGGCTTTTTACCCTGTGCTGCTTCCATAATAAGTCGAGCTGCCTCCATATTAGCCGAGCTACCGCTACCACAGTCAACTCCACCAGTCGCCACATCAAAAGCATCAAGATGACCACCCGAAATCACATACTCATTAGGCTTTTCGCTACCGCGAAGTATTGCTATAACATTGTGATAAGGCACTGGTCCTGGACGAAAATGGTTTCTAATATCAAACTCCAATTGAAAATACTCTCTGCGTTTAACCTTTTCGGCAATAATTGCATACTGCTTCTCGTCAAGCTTAATATCTGGAACTTTTGGTAAATTCTCAAACGTCATTCCATCCATTGCCGCTCTGTCATAGAGTGCATTAATCGGCACACGCGAAGCCTGAATAAAACCAAGTACTCCCGCCTCAATCATCTCGTTATAAAATAGTGCAGGCTCCTCTTTCAACGGTTTCAACTCTTTTTCATATACAGCAATGTCGTTTCGAAAGTTAGCACGACGAACCGAATCATTGTGTTTGTTGGTTAGAATATTATATTCAATTGCTGCTTGACGAACAGAGTCGCCTTTTGCAGAACGATCAATAGCCCATCCTCTGCTTATACCATCTACAAGTACCCAAGCTCCATTGAGAACCGTTCTCATCCTCTCCAGTTCCGTTTTACTCTTAGGCTCCATAACTACGTGCCCACGTTGAACACCCTTAGTTCCCGAGGTGTAAGACGGAGTTGCAAAATGAAGTACCATACCTTCGTCCGACAGCATACGACCAAACCAAGGTCCACGATTAAAACCAACACCAAGCTCTCCACACTGCTCTACAACTACCTCCATACCCCACTTTCGGAACTGGTCGGCTGTCCACTTGACAGCATTATCATAAGCATCAGAGCCGATTGGACGACCACCAATTCTATTTGAGAGAATATCGAGATGCTCCATAACCTGGTTATCTGAATTTCCAATCTCAATAATACGGTCAACAACCTTGTCTTGAGCAGTGATTGAGTTGACCCCAAAAGCAATTAACGCCACAAAAAGCAGAGTACATTTTTTCATAGTATAGGTTCACTTAATTGTAATAATAATGAATATTGGAGAGTGATACTAATTTGATTTAAAATCGAAAGATTGGTTCGCATTAATCTCACGACTAACCCTGTAAATATCACGACGCCTCAAGAGTGAATAAAAATAGCTCTCCGCATCTGCTGCCGTTTGAAAAAACGAACGATCAAGATCATCTCCCTTAATAGCGCACTGAGCAGCACTAGAGTAATCGCCAAGCAGAGTATAACCTAGCGCAGCATTCATATAGTAGAGAATCTGAAGTTTTCTGTCATTGCTGTTTTGAGCATAAAGAGCAGCCTTGTCCGAGCACATTCTCATTATCGAAAGATTAGCTTCATCGTTTGGATTATCTACCCAAGCCGTAAAACAACTCCTCAACTCCTCAACAGACTCCATAGCCTGAGGAAAAGAACTCTGCTGCTTCTTCTTGATTGTATGCATCTTAAAGTTAGATTGTGATACCGATATATCATCGAAAAGCACCATCAACACAGCGTGAGCCTTACGATAATATTCACTTATAATCTGACTATAAATATCGCCAAAAATATTTCCTTTCTCTGCCTCCTTCATTCTAAGAGCTAATAGTTCGGGAGTTGCCCAACCCATAATATCTCTTTCGTTAATCTTTTCGAGCAACAGACCGTTAGGGTTTTTGTTCGAAGTCGCAAAACAGTAATAATAACGCTTAACGTCAAGTCCATTGGAGATAATAATACTTTTAAGCACCTCCCCACGATTATCTTTAACCAAAAGTTTACAAGATGTTTCGAAATCAACCACTGCAACATAATTTTGATCTACTCTTCTTTTGCCAGTCAATTCACTGATAGTCACATACGCAATCTTTGGTCGGTTGATAGGAGAGAACTCGAACTCAAAAACATACATCGGATTTTGGTTAGCATTAACCTGAGTGCCGCAACCTCTATCAAGATAACTGCCAAAAAAAGAAGCAGGAGCAGATTGATTAAGGTTCGAGGTCAGAGCATAGGTATCCTGCGACGAAAGTTTATTATAAGCAGCATCTATGACGATAGGATTTTTGCCTGCTAAGATGTTAATTCTTTCGATTTTTGCCTCTTGCGAAATAGCTATAATAGAGATTAAAGATAGCGTAAAACAGAGTAAAATTCGTTTCATTGCCTTTAGGTTTTAGTTAGATTAAACGTTCAGCTGCAAATTTATAAAAATTTTACTAAATATTGCTATTCAAGGCAATACAAAGAGCAACTTTATAGTTTCTTTCTGTGCGAAATAGCGTGAGCAACTGTCAAAGGATCGGCATATTCGATTTCATCGCCAAAACCAATACCTCGCGAAATAGCGCTTATCTGAGCACCACTATTTTCGATACGACGAGTGATGTAGAACTGCGTAGTTTCGCCTTCAATAGTTGTTGGGAGAGCCAAGATTACCTCTTTGACCGAATTCTCAGCAATAGATTTTATAAGTAGGTCAATTTTAAGTTCCGATGGAGTAATACCTAACATTGGCGAAATAACACCGCCTAGGACGTGATACAAACCGCTATATTGCCCCGTATTTTCGATTGAGATTAGGTCTGCAATCTGTTCGACAACACAAATAGTCGTTCTATCGCGTCGTTCAGATGAGCAGATTGGGCAGATGTCAGTATCGGATAGGTTGTTGCATTTCGAACAGCGTTTGATATCACGACGAAATTGGTAGATGGCCCCAGCCAACTGGTCAACATCTTCGATATCCTCACGCAGTATATGTAGCGCAAGTCGGAGCGCAGTTCTGCGCCCAACACCGGGCAACTTCGATAGCTCCCCAACAACATTATCTAACAGTTGTGACAAGTTTTTTTAATTGACAATTGAAAATAGACAATTATTTATTCATAAAACATTGTCTATTATCAATTGTAAATTGTAAATTATTTCCCGTGGCATTGCTTGTATTTCTTACCCGAACCACAAGGACACGCATCGTTGCGACCCACCGACTTCTCAACGTGAACCGGTGCAGGACGCTGTTTGTCACCCGCTCCAACATTCAACGCCGCTTCAGTGCGCGAAGTCTGCATCTTGCTCATATCTTGAGGTTTAGGAGCTGCTGCACGCTGTGGTTGCTGCTGCTGTTGAGCCACTGGAATATAGCCTTTGAGAATTGTAGAAATAATATCTTGGTTCAACTCCGAAATCATAGTTTTGAAGAGATTGAACGACTCGAATTTATAGATCAACAATGGGTCTTTCTGTTCATAAGTAGCATTCTGAACCGACTGTTTCAAATCGTCCATATCACGAAGGTGCTCTTTCCACTTCTCATCGATTGTAATAAGCATCACAACGCGACTAAATTGACGAGCTATCTCCAAACCTTTGGTATCAATCGCCTTCTTAAGGTTCACCGCAATATTGAACCCACGAAGACCATCAGTTACAGGAACCATAATATTCTCGTAGTGTTCGCCCTGCTCCGCAAATACCTTTTCTAGCACCGGCATCGCCACTTTAGCAATTGTCTCTGCACGACGAGTTAACGCAGCTGTCATATCTTTAACCAATGCATCGGCAAGATCGGCGTCACTCATATCCGAGTACTCTTTCTCGCTCATAGTTGGTTCTACCGAAACGGCTGAAATAAACTCAACAGAGAAATCGTCAAACGAAGCACCTCTGTTGTTTTCAACAAACTGCGCCGCATACTCACCCATCATCAAATTCAAATCGACATCGACACGTTCGCCGCTTAGGGAGTGACGACGACGAGTATAGATAACCTCACGTTGCGAGTTCATCACATCATCATACTCGAGCAGTCGTTTACGCATACCAAAGTTATTCTCTTCTACCTTCTTCTGCGCACGCTCAATTGCCTTGGTCATCATACCAGCTTGAATACTCTCGCCCTCTTTGATGCCCATACTATCCATCAATTTAGAGATACGCTCCGAACCAAAAAGACGCATCAAATCGTCCTCTAACGACACGAAGAACTGCGAACTACCGGGATCACCTTGACGACCTGCACGACCACGCAACTGGCGGTCAACACGGCGGCTCTCGTGACGTTCAGTACCTACAATTGCAAGTCCACCTGCATCTTTAACCTCTGCCGATAGTTTGATGTCCGTACCACGACCTGCCATATTGGTTGCAATGGTAACTTGACCCGCACGACCTGCTTCAGAAACAATCAATGCCTCGCTTTGGTGCTGTTTGGCATTAAGAACGTTGTGCTGAACACCTCGAAGTTTGAGCATCTTGCTAAGCAACTCCGAAATCTCAACCGAAGTGGTACCAATCAACACTGGACGACCTGCATCTACCATCTTCTTAGCCTCATCGATTACTGCTGCATACTTCTCACGTTTAGTCTTATAGATGATATCTTGGCGGTCATCACGAGCAATAACACGGTTGGTAGGAATTACAATAACGTCCAATTTATAGATATTCCACAACTCTGACGCTTCTGTTTCGGCAGTACCAGTCATACCTGCAAGTTTGTGGTACATACGGAAGTAGTTTTGAAGCGTAATAGTTGCAAAAGTCTGGGTTGCAGCCTCAACCTTAACGTGCTCCTTAGCCTCGATAGCTTGGTGGAGTCCGTCGGAGTAGCGTCTGCCCTCCATAATACGACCTGTCTGCTCGTCAACTATTTTTACTTTGTTACCATCAACGATATATTCAACATCGTTCTCGAACATTGCATAGGCTTTCAACAATTGGTTGACAGTGTGCACACGTTCGCTCTTAACAGCGTAATCAGCCAACAGTTTATCTTTAGTTTCAGCTTTCTCTTCGGCACCTTGTTCAGAGTTTTGGATACGAGCAATCTCACTACCGATATCTGGAAGAACGAAGAAATTTTTATCGTCTGTTTTACGTGCCAATGCCTCGTGACCCTTGTCGGTAAGCTCTACAGAGTGCATCTTTTCGTCAATAATGAAGAACAAGTCATCAGTAATTTCGTGCATACGTTTACTGTTGTTCTCCATAAATGTATTCTCGGTTTTGAGCATCAACGAACGCATACCCTCTTCCGACAAGAATTTGATAAGCGGCTTGCTCTTAGGCAGACCTTTGTGCGCACGATAGAGCACAATACCACCCTTCTCTGTATCACCAGATGCAATCAACTTACGAGCTTCAGAGAGTAATTGAGTACATAGTGTTTTTTGTTGATTGTATAGATTTTCGACTAGCGGATTATACTCCTCAAACAATTGGTCTTCGCCCTTAGGCACTGGACCTGAGATGATAAGCGGAGTACGAGCATCGTCAATAAGTACAGAGTCAACCTCATCGACAATAGCAAAGTGATGTTCGCGTTGTACGAGGTCTTCGGCAGAAATCGCCATATTATCTCTCAAATAGTCGAAACCAAACTCGTTGTTAGTACCAAAAGTGATATCGGCTTGGTAAGCCTTGCGGCGAGCCGATGAGTTAGGTTGGTGACGGTCGATACAATCAACCGAAAGTCCATGGAATTGATACAAAGGTCCCATCCACTCCGAGTCACGACGCGAAAGATAGTCGTTGACCGTTACGATATGAACACCCTTACCTGCAAGTGCATTGAGGAATACAGGGAGCGTTGCCACAAGAGTTTTACCCTCACCAGTTGCCATCTCAGCAATATTACCTTTATGGAGCGCCACACCACCAAATAACTGTACATCGTAATGAACCATATCCCAGTTAATAGTATTACCTCCTGCTGTCCACTCAGTCGAATAAATAGCTTTATCGCCCTCGATATTTACAAAATCACGTTCGGCAGCCAGATCTCTATCAAACTGAGTTGCAGTAACTACAACTGTGTCATTTTGAGTAAAACGGCGTGCTGTATCCTTAACTATTGAGAAGGCTTCAGGCAAAATCTCCAAAAGCTGCTCCTCTATAATTTCATTAACCTCTTTCTTGAGTTTATCTTTAGTCGTTGCTATCTTCTCTTTCTCCTCAACAGCTATCGACTCATCTTCCATCTGTGCTGTACACTTAGCAATCTCTGCCTCTTTTTCTGCTATCGCATCTGCAATCCTTTGACGAAGTGCCGTTGAACGAGCACGAAGTTCGTCATTACTAAGTGCCTCGATAGCTGGATATGCAGTCTGAATTGATTTAACGTAAGGTTCAATTGCTTTGCGGTCTTTATCGGCTTTAGAGCCAAAAAAGAGTTTTAAAATACTCTCTGTAATTCCCATTTATGTATTGTAATATTAAATTTCTAATCGCCAAAGATACAATTTTTTTATGATTTGTGATATGTTAACTTTAAAAGAGACAACAATGCTTTAAATCATAAATCATAAATCTGCTAGTTTATAAAGTTCTGTATCACGCGCCCCAGCGTAATTATTATTATAAATTTTAAGGGCTTGATGATGAATAATCTTTGGTATATAGATATAAAGACCGCTAAAAACATTAACAGTTATTGAACCATTGCAAACACATCCAACA
>CAMTOL010000032.1 GCA_947074135.1 uncultured Rikenellaceae bacterium | reverse complement strand
AAAAGTTAAAAACGAACAAAGCATACTTCAAAAAGAGAGTAACGACCTTGAACGCTCGAAAAAAGAGTTCGAGTCAACTCGCAATAGAGTTGAAAATCAATTAGAGCAACTTGCTTCCAAAAAAGAGGAGGTAGAAAAAGCTCGTAAAGAACAACTTAAAAAACTTGAAACAATATCGTCACTTAGTATTGAAGAGGCTAAAGCGCAACTGATTGAACAAGTTAAAGTGGATGCTAGTAGCGAAGCGATGGTGCTTGCTAACGATATTATTGAAGAGGCAAAATTGGCAGCAAACAAAGAAGCTAAAAAGATTGTAGTTCAAAGTATTCAAAGAGTAGCAACTGAGGCTGCTGTCGAAAATTCGGTGACTGTATTTAATATTGATTCGGACGAGGTTAAAGGTCGTATTATTGGTCGTGAAGGTCGTAATATTCGTGCTTTGGAGGCGGCTACTGGTGTTGAAATTATTGTTGACGATACTCCTGAAGCTATTATTCTATCGGGTTTCGACCCTATGCGTCGCGAGATTGCTCGTCTATCGTTGCATCAATTGGTGACCGATGGTCGTATCCACCCAGCTCGTATCGAAGAGATTGTAACAAAGGTTACAAAACAGATTGAGGAGGAGGTAGTTGAAATTGGTAAACGTACCGCTATTGACCTAGGTGTTCACGGACTTAGTCCCGAACTTATTCGTTTGGTTGGTAAGATGAAGTATCGTTCGAGCTATGGTCAAAACCTGTTGCAACACTCTAGAGAGGTTGCTAATTTGGCAGGTACGATGGCTGCGGAATTGGGACTCAATGCGCAATTGGCTCGTCGTGCAGGTCTGCTACACGATATTGGTAAGGTGCCTGATGATGAACCAGAACTTCCACACGCAATTATCGGTATGAAGGTTGCCGAACGCAATAAAGAGAAGGCTGAAGTTGTTAACGCTATCGGTGCTCACCACGACGAGGTGGAGATGACAACGCTGATTTCGCCAATTGTGCAAGTTTGTGATGCTATTTCGGGTGCTCGCCCAGGAGCTCGTCGCGAGGTTGTCGAAAGCTATATTAAACGTCTTAAAGAGATGGAAGATTTGGCTATGGCACACGAGGGAGTTATGAAGACTTACGCTATTCAAGCTGGTCGCGAACTTCGGGTAATTGTTGGTAGCGAGAAGGTAAGCGATGCGGAAGCAGAATACCTGTCAGCTCAAATTGCTCGCAAGATTCAAGACGAGATGACTTATCCAGGTCAGGTTAAGGTAACAGTTATTCGCGAAACTCGTTCTGTAAGCTATGCAAAATAGGCTGAGCGAACGGTTCGCCAGTTGGTAATGGTTTTAGAGGGTAGTGCTGCGAAGTACTATCCTCTATTTTTGGTATATTGTAAAACGATATTCTTGATTCTATCTCGCTTTTATTAACTTAGCATTCATATAATTAACCAAATTCAATTAATAAATTTATGGAAACATCTACAATTGTAATTCTCTGTGTACTTGTCGCAGCTCTTGTAGCACTTGGGTTTGCTCGTTACTTCTTCGTCCAGATGAAACGTTGCAGCGAGGGTACTGACAAAATGAAAACTATTGCTGCTCACGTTCGTAGCGGTGCAATGGCGTACCTTAAACAGCAATACAAAGTTGTTGGTTGGGTCTTTTTAGTGCTAGTTGCTTTTTTTGCTTTCTTGGCTTATGGACTTGGAGTTCAAAATCCTTGGGTACCGGGAGCATTCTTGACTGGCGGTCTGTTCTCAGGGTTGGCTGGTTTTATCGGTATGAAAACAGCAACTTATGCATCGGCTCGTACAGCGCAAGCAGCTTCTGAATCGTTGAATAGAGGTCTGAAGGTGGCTTTTCGTTCGGGTGCGGTTATGGGTCTAACGGTTGTGGGACTTGGACTTTTAGATATCTCGATATGGTATTTAATTCTCGACTATTTTGTTGAAGCTGATGGCGGTCAAAAATTAGTGGTTATTACTACGACAATGTTGACTTTTGGTATGGGTGCTTCGACTCAAGCTCTCTTTGCTCGTGTGGGTGGTGGTATCTACACCAAAGCGGCTGACGTTGGAGCAGACCTTGTGGGTAAGGTTGAGGCTGGAATCCCGGAGGACGATCCTCGCAATCCTGCAACTATTGCTGACAATGTAGGCGATAACGTGGGTGACGTTGCTGGTATGGGCGCTGACCTTTATGAGAGCTACTGTGGCTCGATACTTGCAACTGCAGCGCTTGGTGCAGCTGCGTATTCAATGCAAGGTGGTCAAACTCAGCTAAATGCAGTTTTTGCTCCAATGATTATTGCAGCTATTGGTATTTTGTTGTCGATTATTGGTATCTTCTTGGTTCGCACCAAAGAGGGAGCTACGATGAAACAACTGCTTGGTTCGCTTGGACTTGGAGTTAATATTAGCTCTATTTTGATTGCTCTTGCAACTTTCCCAATTTTGTATCTACTTGGAATTGAGAATTGGATTGGGCTTTCGTTCTCGGTAATTACGGGTATTGCGGCTGGTATTATTATTGGTCAAGCCACAGAATACTACACATCGCACTCTTATAAACCAACTCAGAGAGTTGCCGAAAGTGGACAGACTGGACCTGCAACTGTTATTATCTCGGGTATTGGTCTAGGTATGCTCTCAACAGCAATTCCAGTTATCACAATTGCGGTAGCTATTATCCTAGCGTTCCTTTGTGCAAATGGCTTCTCGTTTGGCGAGAGTGGAATGTTGAGTGCCGAATCACTTTCTACAGGTCTTTACGGTATTGGTATCGCTGCAGTTGGTATGCTTTCGACCCTTGGTATTACTCTTGCAACTGACGCTTATGGTCCTATTGCCGATAATGCTGGAGGCAACGCCGAAATGGCAGGATTAGACAAAGAGGTTCGTCGTCGTACCGATGCTCTCGATGCTCTTGGTAACACAACAGCAGCTACTGGTAAAGGTTTTGCGATTGGTTCGGCTGCGTTGACAGCTCTTGCACTATTGGCATCGTATATCGAAGAGATTAAAATTGGACTACTGCATATCGGGCAGACTACAATCGAGGTTTGGGGTAAGACTGTAAATGTGGTTGATGCTCAAATTCCTGACTTTATGGAGTACTATGGTGTCAACTTGATGAATCCTAAAGTCTTGATTGGGGTATTTATTGGTGCTATGATGGCGTTTGTCTTCTGTGGATTGACTATGAACGCTGTTGGTCGTGCTGCTCAAAGTATGGTTGAGGAGGTGCGTCGTCAGTTCCGTGAAATTAAAGGTATTCTGACTGGAGAAGCTACTCCAGACTATGCTCGTTGTGTTGCTATCTCAACTAAAGGTGCTCAACGTGAAATGCTCTTCCCTTCGATACTTGCTATTGTTGCTCCTATTGCTACAGGTCTGATTTTCGGAGTTTCGGGTGTTATGGGGCTACTTGTTGGCGGTCTTGGTGCAGGTTTTGTATTGGCTATCTTTATGGCAAACTCAGGTGGTGCTTGGGACAATGCTAAGAAATATGTTGAAGAGGGTCATCTTGGCGGTAAAGGCTCGGACGTTCACAAAGCGACTGTTACTGGCGACACTGTTGGCGACCCATTCAAAGATACATCAGGTCCATCGCTAAATATTTTGATTAAGTTGATGAGTATGGTGGCTATCGTAATGGCTGGACTTACAGTTGCCTTTAGCTTGCTGTAGTATAATTAGTTATTTTATTTTTTAATCTTTTATAAGGTGGATACTACTAAACTAAACAGCGAGTTGCAGGGCAAAACAGCACAAGAGATTGTAGCGTACTTTGTCGAAAACTATGCCGAACAAATCGGACTCGCTTCGAGCCTATCTATTGAAGATCAAGTGCTAACCGATATGGTCAGAAAAGCAGACCCGACAGCCAAGAGGTGTAAAATATTTACACTCGATACTGGAAGATTGTTTCCTGAAACATACTCGCTTATCGAAAAGACTAATATGCACTACGGCGTTAGAATAGAAGTGATGTTTCCAGATAACAAACTAGTCGAAGAGATGGTTAATCAGAACGGTGTTAACCTCTTCTATGATAGTATTGAAAAACGTAGGGAGTGCTGCCATATTCGTAAAATTGAACCATTGAAACGTGCTTTCGAGGGGTTGAAAGTGTGGATTTGCGGACTTAGACACGAACAGAGCGTGACTAGAGCAGATATGCAGGTTGTGGAGTGGGATAAAGGAAATAATATGCTTAAAATCAATCCTCTAATCGACTGGAGCGAGGAGCAAACGTGGGACTATGTCAAAAAGAACTCGATACCATACAATGCGCTGCACGATAAAGGTTTTCCTAGTATCGGTTGCCAACCCTGCACTAGAGCCATCAAAGAGGGCGAGGATATAAGAGCTGGTCGTTGGTGGTGGGAGAACCCCGAACAAAAGGAGTGTGGATTGCATAAATAATAGCTGTACACTTAATAAATAACAACGAGGGACATCTTTAAGATGTCCCTCGTTTTGTATATATGTGTCAATCTAATTAGTTGTTTTAATGGTTAACAGTCTGGCATTAATTACCTAAATCTAGTGAGATTGAAATAATCTAACAGCGTTAACGAATGTTGGCGATTGACATTATGTCGGCGAAAACTCCCGCTGCCGTTACACTCGCACCAGCGCCATACCCCTTAATCTGAAGTGGATATTCGTGATAACGTGACGACTTAATAAGTATAATGTTGTTAGAACCCTCAAGATTGTAGAATGGGTGGTCCGACGCAACCTCCTGCAACGAAACCCTGCATTTAGGTTTACACTCATTGTCAATTGAACTAACCTCCATCTGTGCTACAAAACGCCACTTCTTGCCATCTGCTGCCAATCTCTGACGTTTTAACTCCCACTCTTCGTCATTTTGCGGAAGTGCAGCCCAAAACTCATCAATCGAACCATTAAACAATGAGTCGTCGATGAAAAGTTGCTTTTCGACATCCTCGGTGTTAATTTTATAGCCACTCTCACGAGTTAGAATCACAAGTTTACGAATAACATCTGTTCCACTCAAATCGATACGTGGATCAGGCTCTGCATAACCAGCCTCGCAAGCTAACTTAACTGTACGAGAGAATGGAACATCAGCCGAAAGCTCGTTGAAAATAAAGTTCAATGTGCCTGAAACAACCGCTTGAAGACCAAGTATCGTGTCGCCGCTATTGCGTAGGTCGTTAATAGTGTTGATAATCGGAAGACCTGCTCCAACATTAGTTTCGAATAGGAATTTAACGCCTCGTTGACGTGCAGTAGCTTTGAGTGCAGAATAGTGTTCATAACCGCTCGAAGCAGCAATCTTATTTGCTGTTACTACACTAATATTGTGTGTTAATAGATCGTCATAAAGCGATGCAACCTCCGCCGAAGCTGTACAGTCCACAAAAACGGAATTAAATAGGTTCTCGCTAATAATCTTATTGAAAATATCGCGTGGAGTGCTCTTAAATGCGCAATCCGTTGTCAATTTCTCTTTGTAGTCGCCCAGTCCAACACCATCGGCAGAGAATAGGGTAGCTTTAGAGTTAGAGATGCCAACAACATTGATTTTGAGTCCATTGCGCTCCATAAGTAGCTTCTGTTGCGAAGCAATCTGCTCCAATAGGTTGCGACCAACTGTGCCAATGCCAACAATATAGAGGTTCATCTCGCGATATTCGCTTAAGAAGAACGAACTGTGAAGTACATTGATAGCCTTGCGAAGCGATGCAAGTTCAGTCACAAACGAGATGTTGGTTTGAGAAGCTCCTTGAGCTGATGCTATAATATTGATGCCCGAACGACCCAGCGTTCCGTAAAGCTGACCAGCAACTCCCGGCGTATCCTTCATTCGTTCGCCCACAATACCAACAGTTGCCAGATTCTTCTGAACCACACAATCGTCAATTTCGCCCATAGCAATCTCCTGTGCAAACTCACTGCGTAGAACCTCGACAGCGTGTTCAACATCACAGTTTTTCATAGCTATACTTGTGCTGTTCTCAGAGCTTGCCTGACTAACCAAAAAGACTGAAATGCCAGCCTTGCCGAGTGCCTTAAAAATACGGTAGTTAACTCCAATAACGCCTACCATTCCAAGTCCGCGAATTGTAAGTAGGGCAGTGTCGTTAATCGACGATATGCCCTTGATAATCTTTTCGTTCTCGCCTCGACTCTCTTTGTATTGCTCTTCTACCTCTTTTGAGATGTAAGTGCCGCGACACTCTGTATTAAATGTGTTACGTATAATGATAGGTATATTAGCGTTGTAGGCTGGGAAAATAGTTGGCGGATAGATAACCTTTGCCCCAAAATTGCACAACTCCATAGCCTCGACATAGCTCAAACGCTCGATAAGTATAGCGCCATCAATCACACGAGGGTCGGCTGTCATAAATCCATCGACATCTGTGTAGATATAGAGCTGTTTTGCCTCGACTGCAGCTGCAATAATCGAAGCAGTGTAGTCCGAACCACCCCTGCCTAAGTTGGTAGTTTCGCCAGTTGTCTTGTCCGAACTTATAAAACCTCCAAGCACAATTGTCTTAGCCTTCGAACAACCAATCTTCTCTCGAATATTGGCGTTGGTAAGCGTAAAGTCAACTATGTGACGACCAAAATAGGGTTGAGTTTTGATAATCTCGCGAGCGTCGATATGAGTGGCGTCGTCGATAATGGCTGCAATAATTATTGAGCTTAATCTCTCGCCATAAGCCACAATTGCTGCTTCGGTTTTAGGAGATAAGTCGTTGATTAAGAAGACGCCCTTGAGAATGTTGCTGAGTTCAACCAAAAGAGTTTCGCAACACTCTGTAACGCTCTGTTGACGCTCTGTTGGTACGCTTTGGCCGATAGCTTCGTTGTGACGCATTCGAATTTGGGCTAACATCTCTTGATAAGAGGTTTCGTTACCTGCAGATGCCTCTTTTGCAACTGCGATTAATGAATCTGTCACTCCTCCAAGTGCCGATACAACTACAACAGTTGGCTCGTCGAATTTGCTTGCAATTGTTTTAATGCTCTGACGCCCTGCGTGAGAACCGACTGAGCTGCCGCCAAATTTAAGTACTTTCATAAAAGTTTTTTGTTTTTAAAAAGGATATAATTACTTTTTTGATGAGGTAGTTACTATAGTAGATGAACTAAGGTAATCGAACCTCGAACTGACAAAGTTATGAAAATATTTTAGATTTACACTCCCTTAAGTTTATAATGCATAATTGAGCGAATAAAAAAGAGTTGAGCCACCAATTATTGTTAGATAACATTGTGTATATGAGAAATAAATTGTATCTTTGAAAAGTTCTACCCAAAATAAGGCAAAACTTAAATGTGTGCATTTGAGTTTGTGTGTCCTTTGCCTTTATCCAACTAAAATAATACAATTAATAAAATTAACCCGATTCTAGTTAACTCCGTAAAAAAGAGTTAATTGGTGTGCCCTAATCTAAACCCTATGAAAACCACACTTACTGTTCTGCTGCTAACTTTATCACTGTTTTGCAGTGCTCAAACCCAACAAAATGGAGGTGCTACCTACCTGATGAACCAAGCAAAAGATATGAGTACCGACTTCTCGGACTTTACAAATTTGTTCTTTTTTGCTGATAAACTAGTGTCGTTTGATGCCAAATCTGGCGTAGGAACGGTTGAATGGAAACGTCAAAACCTTTTGACGCGTCAGGCGTTCAATACAAATACAATTCTAGCTCAAGAGCTTCAAATGCTTGACTTCCCTGAAACAGAGTACGATAGCGACCCTAAACTCAAATTTATGTTGGACTTTGTTTCGCCATCGACTGTCCGACTTAGAATGCTAACTTCGGATATTGAACCGCAAAGCTATGAGTCGCTGATGTTGGCAAAGACTCCAAGTAGTAGTAAAGCGTGGAAATACGCAAAACTTCCAAATGGTCATCGCTACGAAGGAGCTGAAGGTGCACTTGTAATTGAAGAGTATCCATTTAGAATTGTAGTTCAAGATAAAAAAGGAAAAATCCTAACTTCTACTCGTGCCGTAGTCGATAACGATTCGACACAAGTTAAAGTTATTCCATTCAATTTTATTAAACGTGGCGTGGATAACTCTCGAAGCGTTAATCCTGTGTTCTCGTTGTCGCCAGGCGAAAAAATTGTTGGCTGTGGCGAGTCGTTCACAAGTATTGACAAAGTGGGGCAAAAGGTTCAACTCTTTGTTACAGACCCTCAAGGACCTGAAACTGACCAACAGTACAAACCAGTGCCATTCTTTATGAGTAGTCGTGGATATGGTATGTTTTTGCATACCTCTGCGCCTGTGACCTGCGATTTCGGAGCAACCTATGTAGGTGCTAATAAACTCTTTATGGCAGACGAAACTCTTGATATGTTTCTATTCTGGGGAACACCTAAAAATATACTCGACCAATATACTGACCTTACAGGGAAGTCACCTATGCCGCCCCTTTGGAGCTTCGGTACGTGGATGAGCCGTATAACATATTTCACGCAAGACGAAGGCTATGATGTGGCTGCAAAACTACGCAAACATAAAATTCCGTCGGACGTTATCCACTTCGATACCGGTTGGTTCGAAACCGATTGGCAGTGTGACTATAAGTTTGCGCCAAGCCGTTTCTCTGACCCTCAAAAAATGATTGCTGACCTCAAAAATGCTGGCTTCCATATATCGCTCTGGCAGTTGACATATTTTACTCCTAAAAACAAATACTTTAAAGAGATTGTCGAGAAAGGTATGCACGTCAAAAATGCTAACGGAGGTATGCCTTATGAAGATGCAGTGCTGGACTTCTCGAACCCTGTGACTGTTAAGTGGTATCAAGATAAAATTGGTGGACTGCTCAAATTGGGGGTAGGAGCAATAAAGGTTGACTTCGGCGAGGCAGCTCCTTTAAATGGTTTCTATGCTTCTGGAAAAGGTGGGCTTTACGAACATAACCTCTATCCTTTGCGCTATAATAAAACTGTTGCCGATGTTACCAAAGAGGTAAATGGAGAAAATATTATTTGGGCTCGTAGTGCTTGGGCTGGTTCGCAACGCTATCCGCTACACTGGGGCGGCGATGCTGCAAATACCGATATAGGAATGGCGTGTACGCTTCGTGGAGGACTCTCGTTTGGACTTAGCGGATTCTCGTTCTGGAGTCACGATATTGGAGGCTTTGTGGTTAGCACTCCCGAAGAGTTGTATCGTCGTTGGTTGCCATTTGGCTTCCTGACCTCGCACACAAGAGCGCACGGTGCTCCTCCAAAAGAGCCTTGGTTGTATAACGAATCGTTTACCGATGCCTTCCGTCAAAGTGCAGAGCTGAAATATCGACTAATGCCCTATATCTATGCGCAAGCCAAACTTAGCTCTGAAGGCGGACTTCCAATGGTTCGTGCACTATGTATTGAATACCCAAACGACCCAGCGGTTTGGACAATCGACGACCAATACCTCTTTGGAGCCGATATTATGGTGGCTCCAATGATGGAGAGTGGTGATACTCGTTATCTATATTTGCCAGAGGGCAACTGGATTGATTACCAAACAGCAAAGGTTTACCCCAAAGGTTGGAACGAGATAAAGGTGGGTAAAATCCCAGCCGTAATCTTAGTTCGTGATGGAGCAGCGATACCACATATCAAACTTGCGCAATCAACATCGAAAATGGATTGGTCGAAACTCGAAATCAAAGCCTATTCAACCTCAGATAGTGCTAAAGGCTTCGTTCTTCTGCCAGATGAAAGTAGTGTGACAGAGTTAAACCTATCTAAAAATGGCGAAAAATTCTCGTTAGGTGAAAATCCTCTCAAAAATAAAACTACTTTTGTGGTGTCGAAATAGATGAAAATATGGATAAAAACAGAGTCACTATATATAAGATAGGTGGTAACGTGGTCGATAACGCCGACGCATTGCCCAAATTCCTTAATGAGTTTTCGGAGGTTGAAGGCAAAAAGGTGCTTGTACACGGAGGAGGTAAAATCGCTTCGAAAATCAGTGGTGCGCTTGGAATCGAGGCGCAAATGATTGATGGACGTAGAGTTACTGATACCGAAACGCTCAAAATAGTTACAATGGTCTATGCCGGACTGGTCAATAAAACCATTGTTGCTGGTTTGCAGGAGTGTGGATGTAATGCTATCGGACTTAGCGGTGCAGATGGCGTGTTGATTCGCTCAAAACGTAGAGCTGCAACTCCTGTTGATTTTGGCGAGGTAGGCGACCCAATGAAAATTAACGACCAACTACTCTCAATGCTGCTCAATGAGGGGTATGTGCCTGTAGTTGCGCCAATTACTTTGTCTGAGAATTCAACGTTACTCAATACAAATGCCGATACAGTTGCCCAAAGTTTAGCGGTGGGGCTGAGCTCACCTTTCGAAGTCGAATTGGTCTATGTTTTCGAGAAAGATGGGGTATTAAATGCTTGTAATGAGGTAATTGAACGTATTGATGCTGCTAAATTTGAGGAGATGCTCAAGAGTGGCGAGGTAAATGGCGGAATGATACCAAAAATTCAAAATGCGCTCCAAGCAATTGCAAGTGGGGTAAAAACTGTTAGAATTGGAGCAACTGTTATCCAATAGCAAGAGTGTGCTAATCATTGATAATTAGGGTGCAAAGTTGCTAAGTATGAAAATTTTTTAAAAAATATTGAAAAAAAAGAGTAAAAAGTTTTGGTAGTTTACAAAATCTGTATATCTTTGCACTCCGTTTCAGTCGTTTTCGAATCTCTGGTATCAGTGGTTCGGTAAGCTGAAAAGGAAAAAAGCCGATGTAGCTCAGTTGGCCAGAGCACGTGATTTGTAATCTCGGGGTCGTGGGTTCGAATCCCTCCATCGGCTCAGCTTTTAGAATTGACAATGTGAAATTGATAATTCGAGCGAAGAAATAGATGTGGCATTTGTACTAGTTGCAAAGTTGCGCTAAAATAAAAAATTGTCAATTGAACACCGTCAATTGTCAATTGAAAATAGGGGAGATACCAAAGTGGCCAACTGGGGCAGACTGTAAATCTGCTGTCGTACGACTTCGTAGGTTCGAATCCTGCTCTCCCCACCAAAATAGAATGCATAATGTAGAATGCATAATGCATAATTAACGATTTATGGATTTATTGAGATATATTGTTGATTAAGCATTGTGAATTATGCATTATGAATTATGCATTTAATATCGCGGAAGTAGCTCAGTTGGTAGAGCATTAGCCTTCCAAGCTAATGGTCGCGGGTTCGAATCTCGTCTTCCGCTCTAGAGAGAAACAAAAACAAAAAACAAAAACATTTACAACAATGGCAAAAGAAAAATTTGACCGCAGTAAACCACACGTAAATATTGGTACAATCGGTCACGTTGACCACGGTAAAACTACTCTTACCGCAGCTATTACAACTGTACTAGCAAAAAAAGGTCTTTCTGAACTTCGTTCGTTCGACTCTATCGACAACGCTCCAGAAGAAAAAGAGCGTGGTATTACTATCAACACTGCTCACGTAGAGTACCAAACAGCTAATCGTCACTACGCTCACGTTGACTGTCCAGGTCACGCTGACTACGTTAAGAACATGGTTACTGGTGCTGCTCAAATGGATGGTGCTATCATCGTAGTTGCTGCTACTGACGGTCCTATGCCTCAAACTCGTGAGCACATTCTTCTTGCTCGTCAGGTAAACGTTCCTCGTATCGTTGTGTTCTTGAACAAAGTCGATATGGTTGATGATCCTGAGATGTTGGAACTTGTTGAAATGGAAGTTCGTGAACTTCTTAGCTTCTATAACTTTGATGGTGATAACGCTCCAGTTATCCGCGGTTCAGCTCTTGGAGGTTTGAACGGTGAACCACAATGGGAAGACAAAATTATGGAACTTATGGATGCAGTTGATACTTATATTCCAATTCCTCCACGTGAAAACGAAAAACCATTCCTTATGCCAGTTGAAGACGTATTCTCTATCACAGGTCGTGGTACAGTACTTACTGGTCGTATCGAAACAGGTGTTATCAACGTAGGTGATCCAGTTGAAATCGTAGGTCTTGGCGAAAAAGCAATGACTTCAACTTGTACTGGTGTTGAGATGTTCCGTAAACTTCTTGATACAGGTGAAGCTGGTGATAACGTAGGTCTATTGATGCGTGGTCTTGATAAAAAAGACGTTAAACGTGGTATGGTTGTAGCTAAACCAGGTTCAATCAAACCTCACCAAAAATTCGAAGCTGAGGTTTATATCCTTAAGAAAGAAGAAGGTGGACGTCACACTCCATTCCATAACAAATATCGTCCTCAATTCTACTTGCGTACATTGGACGTAACTGGTGAAGTTACTCTTCCTGCAGGTGTTGAAATGATTATGCCAGGTGACAACATTACAATCACAGTAGAACTTATCTACCCAGTTGCAGTTAACCTAGGTCTTCGTTTCGCTATCCGTGAAGGTGGTCGTACAGTAGGTGCAGGTCAGATTACAAAAATTATTGAATAGTACTTTTAAGAGTCTATATCTTATAGATACCTTATAATATGTTCAAGAATATAAGAGAGCTTTGCTCAGCACAATATGAGTTGGCGAAGCTCTCTAAATTTTAGGGGTGTAGTACAAGGGCTAGTATAGTGGTCTCCAAAACCATTGATGGGAGTTCGAATCTCTCCACCCCTGCCAATTTTAATGAGAAATTATAAATTAAAAATTATTTTCTGCTAAATTGTTCCTATGTGAACTTTAAGCATAAAGCAAGGTTTAATTCTTAGTTTTTGATTTTTAATTCAAATAAAGATGGGAAATTACGTTAAAGAGTCTTACAAAGAGATGGTCGATAAAGTGACTTGGCCTACATGGAAGACATTGCAAAGCAGTGCTATACTTGTTATGGTAGCATCGCTTATTTTTGCTATTGTTATTATGGCAATGGACTTCTCGTTTGAGAATATTATGAAATCTATTTACAGTATCCTCTACTAAGCGATGGGTGAACAAAACGATTTCCTTTGGTATGTAATGAAAGCCATTGGAGGGAAAGAAAAACAGGTGAAAGAGTATCTTGAAGCTGAAATTCGTACCCTTCGATTGGAAGATCATATCAAAAAAGTTCTTATTCCAACAGAAAAATATTATAGCGTGGTCCGTGGTAAGAAAGTTATCAAGGAACGCGTTTCGTTTCCTGGCTATGTGCTCGTTCAGTGTGCAATGGTTGGGGAGATACCACATATCTTACGCAATATTCCAGGTGTTTTGGGATTCTTGTCAGATACTAAAGAGTCTATGCTTCACGCTTCACCACTTCGTGAGTCTGAAGTTAATCGTATTTTAGGTCAAGTTGACGAACAATCACAAAGCGAACTTATCGAAAACGAAATCTCTTACAAAGTTGGAGATGCAGTTAAGGTAACTGATGGTCCTTTTGCTTCCTTTATTGGGACTATTGAAGCTGTCGATGACGCACGTCGTCGTTTGACTGTTGCAGTTAAGATTTTTGGTCGTAGGACTCCTATGGAGCTAGCCTATAACCAAGTAGAGAAAGAGTAACTTTATTTTTAATTGTGAAATTTGGTTTTCTCTGCCGTGCTTCTAATTTTTATTTTGGTTACATACGTTAGTATGCTCCATCATATAAATTCTTGCAGCGTTGATAAAACACAAATTTGACAAATAAAAACAGTTCTATTTTAGGTAACTTATTGAAGTACTCTTTTTCTCAAAATGAGTTGAAAGTGTTGATTAGAAAGTTTGTTACGACTTTTTTGATTTGCCCTCAAAACTAAAAAACAAAAGTAAAACGTTTAATTTTTTAAAAAAAAGCTATGGCAAAAGATATTGCGGCGTTTATTAAGTTGCAGATCAAAGGCGGTGCGGCTAATACTTCACCTCCAGTAGGTCCAGCACGCGGTTCTAAGGGCGTTAACATTATGGACTTCTGTCAACACTTTATTGCTCGTCCACAGGATAAATCAGGAAAAGTGATCCCTGTGATTATTACTTTTTATAGCGTCAAGTC
>CAMTOL010000031.1 GCA_947074135.1 uncultured Rikenellaceae bacterium | reverse complement strand
AAATTACATTGTCAAGCTTTTGCATTATTATAATTAAATCAAATAAACTTATTGTTTACCAGTTAGTTTCTTGATTAAATCAACCTCTTTTTGACGATAAGGAGTATGATCTTTGCGGAAAATATCGTGGAACCAAAGTTCAGGTTCTCCGTTGTAATCTTTATCCCATGAATCCCAAGGGAAGATAGTTTGAGTTTTGCCATCTATAAAGCCCCAGTTTACAGCGCCAATATTGTTTGCTTTCAACATAGGAAGAATATCTTCGAAAGTTGAGTTGCTACCTCTTGACATAAATTCGGTGCAGATAATAGGACGACCCCACATTTGCATATATTTAACCATGCGTGTGTGATCTGCTAGATCATTATAGTTGTGGTATGTAATGATGTCAGATTTTGTCATTTGTGCAACATTAAGATCCACCAAGTCGAGTTTCCAAACACCCATACTCATTGGTTGTGATGGACGTACTTCCCATCCCCATTCAAAGACAGCATTTACAAGAGGAAGTGATTTATTCTCATAGTCAGGTAGACGAGGCAAACCACGACCTGTTGGACCTTGATTGCCAGGTTCGTTGTACAAATCCCACATCAAAATACGATTATCATCTTTGAAAGTTGTAAGTACATCGATCACATATTTTTTTAGTTCAGGCATTACTGTATCCCAGTTATCGTGTGCCTCTGCACCTGGATCTTGCACCCAACCAGAATTGTGAGTATAAGGTGTTTCTTTAGGTTGTGCTCCGAGTTTAGGATATGGATTCCAGCAGTCATCAAAGAATACCAATATTGGTTTGATGCCATTATTTTGAGCGATTGTCAAGAACTTATCAATTCTGCTTTTAAACCCTTCTGAATCTGCTTTCCATACAAGCGAGTGCAAATACACACGAAGCGTATTAAATCCGATTGAGCCTGCAAGTTGAAGTTCCTTTTCAATGGTTTCGGCATCAAAATATTCAGCTTGCCACATTTCTAATTGGTTAATCGCATTAGCAGGAATGTAGTTACAACCGATTAACCATTCTTGTTTTGCGCCCCACTGGTTAGCCTGTTCGATAGTCCATTGTTTTGAGCTAGAGTCGTAACCCGTTGTTTTGCACTCCTCTTTAGCGCAGCAGCTCGAAAGAGTGGCTGCCAATGCAAGTAGTGAAATAAATCTCAATTTCATAATTGTTTAGTTATTTTTGATTGGTTTTCATACATTAATTACTTAGTTTTGTCTTACTATCTTGCCTTTAATAATCCAGACCTCGATTTCACGACCTGCAAAGTTTGTCGAGGCAACAGCAACCACATGATTCTCGTCCCAAAGTGCAACAGAGTTCCACTTTGCTTCACGTCCTAAAGGCACTTCAAAAGGTTGAGATAAGTTTGTGAAATTCTCGCCGTTTTTGTCAGACACAGCAACTTCCATCGTCGATAGTTCCCAATCCGAGGTGCGGTTACGTGTAGTTTGATAACTCATTACAATTTCGCCTGTTGGTAGAGCCACTATATATGGAGCTCCCATATATACACTGTCAGGTTGTTCCTCTTTAAGCGCATAGTGGCGAAGCGGTGAATCGCCCGAAACACACTCTTTAAAGTTGTCCGAGATTTTATTACGAACAATATAAGGTTTGAATTCCCCTATTTTATTATCTTCAATCACGACGCGAATTTCGTCCTTATATAGAATTGGGACAGGCATTCCATCTCGTCGATCTTTACGAAAACAGACCGTTTTGAAATCACCCCAACTCTTTCCTCCATCTTTAGAACTTAGCATTGAAATCTCCTGCTCATCACTATTTGTGTATGGTTTTTCGTTCGCAAAATAACATTGTACCTCGCCATTTGGCAGTTGGAGGAATGAAGGTTCCCAACAACCATCGTGAAATCTAGGTTCTGCATCATATATATATTGCGCATCGCTCCAAGTCTGACCTTTATCAGTACTTCGTTTCACAACAATCGAGAATGGTGCAATCTCAGGCTCTTGAGGGCGGTAATTAACACCAGCAATCAAAGTTCCATCTTGAAGCTCGATCAGCTCAAAATTTGTAATCATAATATGAGCTTTTTTGCCATCTTTCTCAACATCAAACTCAGGAAAGACAATCTCGCGAGGTCCCCAAGTCTTGCCATCGTCATTACTGCGAACAATAACATTGTTGAATGACATCATAATTGTCCCATCGCTCAGTCTATTGAAACGTGCATAACCGCAATATCCTCCTTGAGCCACCATCTGAGCAGAACTTTTGTCCCATTCGATATAGGTGCCCGTAGGTTTCTCTTTTTCTGGTTCACTATTCTCTTTTTTACTTGAACATTGACAAGAGCCAAGAGCCAACAATATAGTTGTTGCAACAAAAAACAGTTGTTTCATATTATTACTTGTAGTTATTATTATTTGCGAATTGAGAATTTATAGATTGTAGTTTGAGTATAAGTTTCTCCAATCTTTAGTACCGACGATGGGAAATTGTCGTGATTCGGAGCATCAGGATAGTTCTGAGCCTCTAAGGCAACCCCTGTCCTATAATTGTGTTTATCACCTCGTTTACCTGTATCTATACCGTCCATAAAGTTTCCGCTGTAGAATTGTACGGCAGGTTGATCTGTGTACATAATCATCTCTATACCACTTTTTGCGGAGTATAACCTAACTTGAGGGTGCTCAAGAGATTGTTTACTAAAGATCCAGTTGTGGTCATAACCCCCACCAAAAACGATAGGTTCATAATCACTTTCTATACGTTCTCCTATTGTAGTTGCTGCGCGGAAATCAAGCGGTGTGCCTGCAACCGAACGAATCTCGCCAGTTGGAATCAATCCCTTGTCGGTTGGAGTAAAACTGTCGGCTGCAATCATTAGAGTATGCTCCATCGCATTGTCCGAAGTGCCGTTTAGGTTAAAATATGCATGTGACGTTGGGTTGATGATTGTCGTTTGGTCAGTAGTTGCACTATAGGTAAGCTTTAAGGCGCAATCCGCAGTTGCAGTATAGGTAAGTGTAATTGTTAGGTTGCCGGGATAACCCTCCTCGCCATCTGCCGAAAAATAGCTCATTGTAACAGTGCTATCGTTTAGCTGTTTTGCATCCCAAATCTTAGTTGAGAAGCCACCTGCTCCACCGTGTAGATGATTCTCACCATCATTGATAGAGAGTTGATACTCTCTACCGTCGAGTGTAAACTGACCTTTCCCGATACGATTACCAAAGCGACCAACCACAGGACCACTATATTTATCAGTTGCTTTCAAGTAGGCATCAATAGACTCATAACCCCAAACTACGTCTTGATACTCACCATCTTTATCAAGCGCAAACAGCGACACTATACGAGCACCAAAGTTTGTAACCTGTGCTGCAATATCGTTGTTTTTAATTGTAAAGAGTTCGATTTCTTTGCCATCAACAGTAGCTTCAAAATCTTTGGCATTAAGCAGAGCCATTTCAGGCTTTTTTTCTGGCGCACAACTTGCAACTAACGCAGTTAGTGCTAACAAATAAACAGTTTTTTTCATTTCTTTCTTAGTGACGATATACTAGGATTATATTATTATAATTCGTTTTAATGTTTGTTTCTAACGTAACTGTCGATGCGGTAAAGAGATATGCACTTCTCCTGTGTCGCACTTTCCATTATATTTTATCGCTCAAGCATCAGCAAAACGATTAATGATTTAGTTTTAATACAGTTGATGTAGTAGCACAGAGCAATTGAAGTTTTGCAGCAGGGGTTCTTAAATTCATAGAGATAGGTTCTTGAAATTAAACGTAGGTGGTTAATTGTATAGAGTAAGAGAGAGTTGAATAGAACGTCTGCAAGAATCTACATACCAGCAAGAACATCGTCACAAACTAATAAATTACCAACTAAAATCTTAACGATATGTATTCAACTCATCAATCTTACCTATAGCTTTATTTTTTATCTATATCTATTTCGCCCGAAGGAGGTTTGAGTTCTCCTACCTTTACAGGCTCTCCAAAGTATGGATTGCCGTTGCCGTCAAAAGTGAATGGTTGAAGTCTTACATCGCGATCCCAACCATCTGTTGGTTGCTTTTTAGTGTGATAGTAGATCCAATTCTCTTTTCCGTCTGGCGAAACAGTAAACGAAGCATGACCAACCCCATAAACAGTAGCATTGCCTTCGAAAACTTGATTCTTTGATTTTGTCCAAGACGATTCTAAAAGTGGATCAGCACCTTTTTTAAGTTTTAGATAACCGAGTCTGTAATATTTAGTCCACGAACCACGAGTTGAATAGACCACAAACAGATCGCCATCATTATTGAAGAGTGTCTCTTGACCCTCCTGCAGTCCGAATGCTTCGCCAAGCTCCCAACTCTCTTCGGCAACAGATATTAAAGAGCGCTTACCTAGTTTTGTTGGCGACAACATCTCTGCTATGTAGGTGTGTTGAGCAGTTTGATCTGTGATTTCTTGTTTCTCCCAGCCACTCCAAACAGCATATCGTTTACCTCTAAGTTCAAACACATTGACATCAATTGCCCAAATGTTAGTATTGAAATCTTGGTTGTCGTCATCTCCAGTGTAGAGCACTCCTTTATCTTTGTATTGTCCAAGTGGCGTATCACACTCAACTACACCTGAACGTTGATGAATAAAAGGACTGCCATCGATTGGCGAAGCTGCAAAATAGATATACCATTTGCCATCTAAGAAATGAAGTTCGGGAGCCCAAACATTATAGGCGCACCAACCATTATTAGGTGCACTCCAAACAACCGCCGTTTTCTCTACCTTACTCAAAAAACGCGACTCGGTGACCACTAGAGAACGCCCGGTTGAACGACAAGTGTAGTACTTATCTCCAACTTTAATGACCCAAGGGTCTGCGCCATCGCCAAGCGGATTGAAAAATGTCTCTTTAATAGTTACAGGGGTATCTGTGTCAGTATTTTGCGCTTTACAGCTAAACGAACCGCAAATTAATAAAACGAACAACAATATCTTTTTCATAAGCAGAGTTAAATAGATTATATTAAAATATAGAAATATGTATTGTTATTGCGCGATATACTGCACCGTATAGTTAGGGTCTATCTTCATAACTCCATTGCTATCAAAAGTAACCGTGCTAACATACATCAAACGTGGGTGAATTTTTTCTTTACTGTTATGAGCGTGAAATACAATCTTCAACACTCCATCTTTATCTTTAAATAGTGAATGGTGTCCAGTTCCAACCAGCTCACCTGGTTTTTGAAGTATCGGATTTCCTTCGTACTTAGTCCAAGGGCCATAAGGATTATCTGCCGTAGCGTAACCAATGCCATAATTTTGACTCTCATAGCTATTAGCCGAATATGTCATATAATATTTGCCATTGTGTTTTACTACAAATGGACCTTCAACAACTTTAGGCCAAACATTTTCCCACTCTCTGTCAACACTTAAACAAAGATTCATTGTTTGGCGTTTGATAGTTTGATAATCATTCTCCAATTCTGCTACCCAAATGTAATTTCCATCATTTGGTTTTCCACTACCATCATTAAATCTTACGAAATATTGATAAATCGTTCCGTTGTCATCAATAAAAAGATGATTGTCAATAGCATTATCCTCTAACATAGGCTCCTTAATATCTTGAATAAAAGGACCCGTAGGAGAATTAGAGGTTGCAACGCAGATATGCTCATCTGCCGAGTAATACATATAAAATTTGCCGTTTACATAATAAACTTCAGGAGCCCAGAACCAACGGTCTCCCCACGAATCGTTTTTATGAATGGCAAGTGATGAGTGCCACTTCCAGTTTTTAAGGTCTGTTGAAATCATAACCTCAATTCCATTGTCGGCGTGGGTTCCATATGCGTAATAAACACCATCGTGTAATAAGATATATGGATCGCCAAAAGGGACTTGTGCCTGTTTCTTAGGCTGCTCTTCAATTGAGCTGTTCGAACAGCTAAAGAAAGAGATTATAGATAATAATATTACAAAAAGTGGTCGCATCGTATTGTTAGGTTTATGTGTAAGAAAAATCTTAGTGGGGTCTATCACACTATAACAGACCCCACTAAGATAATAAAAATATTAATAATTAGGATTTTGAGTTTGGTTAGGATTGTTGTTTATCTCGTTTGACGGGATAGGCAATACATCGTGACGACCAATAACAAAATTGTTGAACCAATGATCACGACTCTTTAGTTCGTCAATTCCTGCTTGAGTTTCTGTAAGTCCCCAACGTTTGATGTCAGCCCAACGGTGACCTTCAGTACAAAGTTCTAACGAACGTTCTGTTTGAAGACGTTTTAAGAACGCCTCACTGTTTGTTGTAGCAGCAGCGTGATTTACAGCCAACTTAGGCATATTAACACGAGCACGAACTCTATCAACTTGAGCAACAGCGTCAGACAATGAACCACCACTTTGAACCAAACATTCCGCATATGAAAGTAGGATATCAGCATAGCGAATCAAACGGATATTGATAGGATTGTGATAGTCGTCGAAGTCACGGAAACATTCAGAACTCCATTTGCGATAGAATACTCTGTTTTTCCAGTTTTGACGTTGCCATACATCTTCATTGTTAAGATTGATACCATAGATACGATCATTGCCATCGAAATCTGTATTCATACCCTCGTAGAAGCAAGTCCATTTCAAACGAATATCATACTCACCGTCATTGTTTAACTCTTTCTTGAACTCGTCAACTACCCATTGATTGATTTCACCATCAGTCCAACCAATTCCTGGAGGCGCAAAGAACTGACCACGATTTTGTCCCAAGTTAGGATCAACAGCAAAATCATCATCACCAGCAGGAGCTTGGTGAATATCAGAGTATTGAAATTCAAACACCGACTCGATGTTGTTCTCGTTTGCAAGGTTAAAGTTGTGGTGGTAGTTAGGGGCTAGGTCGTAAAGTGATGAACCTGCACCAGTTACAAACCATTCAAGGTCAGTCTTAGCGTCATTCCATCTTTTTAGTTGCATATATGCTTTAGCACGGAATGCAAGAGCTGCGCCTTTACTTGCACGACCAACATTTGCGTCGTCCCATTTCTCAGGAAGAACAGCGATAGCGTCAGTAAGATCTTTGATTGCTTGTTCATAAACCTCAGTGCCTGTATAAGACTCAGGTTGGTCGCTAGGTTGCGATGGTTTAAGCATAATTGGAAGACTCTTGTTTGACGAACCCCACAAAAGCGCTAGGTAGTAATACTGCATACCACGAAGGAATTTAGCTTGAGCAAGTATTTTCTCTTTTTTAGTAGGGTCGCTAAACTCAATATTTGGAACATTTTCGAGTACTTGATTAGCACGATAGATAGTCTCGTACAGATCACGATAAGTCCAAGAGTTACCTTCCCAGAAGTTGTAGTTATAGTACTGGAAGTGAGTCCATTCAGCAAGTTCAGCCCAAGGCGACATACTTGTACCCTCGTCTGAGGTTAGATCCAGACGAAACCACATCCAACGAGTCCAAGTACCTGGTTTGTAGAACATATTATAGACTGCATTTATGCCATACTGAGCATCCTGTTCAGTCAGCCAGAACGTGCCGGTAGTCAATGTATTGGGATTAGTCACATCTACATTGCAAGAACCGAGTGTCAATGCAGCAAGAAGTGTTACTATATATTTTTTCATGTTTATTTACGTTTTTTTAATATAGAGGTTAAACCTTGTTACTTATATTGTCAAATTAGAAAGTAATTTGAGCACCGAAAGTTACACCTTTAGGGTTAGGGAATGAACCATAGTCGTATGTACGGTCCCAAATATTAGCATTATAGAACTCTGGGTCAAGACCTTTGTAGCCTGTAATAGTAATTAAGTTTTGACCGGCAACAAATACTCTAACTCCACGAAGAGCATCGCCCAATACCTTTTTAGGTAAACTGTATGAAAGCGAGATTTGGCTAACACGAACGTAATCACCTTTCTCTAACCAACGATCTTGTAAAATACCAGCATTACGGCTATCGTCATAAACAGGACGAGGGTCTTTTGCGTTTGGATTACTTGGAGTCCAAGGATCGTAGTCTGCGCGATAGTTTGAGTTATCGTGGAAACGGTCTTGATCACGACGTGGACCATTCATATACATAGCACCAAACGAACCGCTTAGAATAAGCGACAGTTCAAGACCTTTCCAGCTAACACCAGCTGTCAAACTTGTTTGGAAAGATGGTTGAGTTTCGCCACAATATTGACGGTCAGCATCGGTAATCATACCGTCATCGTTGAAGTCAACATAACGAATATCGCCAGGGAGTGCATTTGGTTGGATTAGTTTACCGTCCGAAGTACGGTGAGCCATAACTTCATCCATAGATTGGAAGATGCCAGCAGTCTTAACAATATACCATTGTCCTAAAGGATTACCAGGTGTAGTTATGGTTGTTCCACTATCGTGTATTTTTTTACCATATCCTAAATCCAAAACAGTATTTTTATTGGTGCTACCACTCCAATTGACATTATATGACCAATCACCTTTTTTATCTTGCCAACCTAGCGAGAACTCAAAACCGCGGTTTTGAAGTGAAGCAGCATTAACCACTGGATTACCACCATTATTACCTGTTGACATAAGAATCTGCATTTGAGTCAAAACATCTTTAGTTGTTTTGTTGTAATAATCCATCGAAACAGTGAAGCGGTTGTTGAAAAGAGCAGCATCAAAACCAACATTCCACTGATGTAGTTCTTCCCATTTAAGATTTTCGTTAACAAGTTTAACTTGAGTCATACCATTTTCGATATGTTGATCTTTACCGAGTGCAATCTGTGGGAATAGGTTGATAAACGCAATATAATCCCAAGCGCCAATATTAGAGCTACCTAGTACACCGTAGTTACCACGGATTTTGAGGTCGTTAATCCAACTTACGTCAAAGAATTTCTCTTGCGAAATACGCCAACCTGCAGAAACAGAAGGGAATGTACCTGTGCGATATTGAGGAGCAAATTTTGAAGATTGGTCTTGACGAACAGTTGCTGAGAATAAATATTTATTATCAAAAGTGTAGTTTACACGACCAAAAATAGAGAATAGTTTTGTAATATCACGGTAGCTACCAGTTTTAGGGTCTGAAAGTGCAGCGTCAAGTTGGTCGAAATAACCATTGCCACTTACCAACACATTGTTTTTAGTTCCCCAAAGTTGGTCATATGCAGTTTCTTGATACGAGATACCTGCAATTGCATTAACTTGGTGTTTACCCCAAGTTTTGTTAAATTCCAGTGTATTATCAAAAACTAATGAGTGGAAACGAGCTTTGTTTTTATTCAATGATGATGGGTCATAAGGTTGGTTGTAAGTCCAGTTACCCTCTTTGCGAAGCGATTTATATTGGTCGTTACTAACCTCAATACCAGCATTGAAACGATATTTAAACATCTTGAACAGCTCAAGTTCGGCAAAAGCATTACCTCGTACTCTGAAATTTTCATTTTGAGTTTCAGTAAGAGCCTCTTTAGCAATAGGGTTAGTACCAAAAGTAACGTCACGCGAACCATCTCCGTATCCAAAACCACCTGGGTGCGAATCATCGTAAACAGGTATTGTTGGAAGCATACGCCAAACATCAGTGATTGGGCTTGTGTTTAGGTTGTTCAATACATAATCCGAGATTGTAATATTCTCGCCAAAGCGGAACACTACATTACCATTAGCCCAGTCACGTTGACCTGAAGAGTTTGCACGAACTGCAAAACGTTTTGAGTCAGTACCAATGGTTGTACCACTGTTTGATTGGTAGTTAGTCGAGAAGAAGTATTTTGAGTATTTACCGCCTCCTGAGAATGAGATGTTGTAATCCTCAACAATACCTGTCTTAAACACTTCGTTTTGCCAGTCTGTATTAGCGTCAAAGTGGTTTGCAGGATTTCTACCATTGTTAGCGAAAGCCATATCGTTGAGTTCAATCCAACGGTCACGGTCAGCCAAATTGTAGCGAGGCAACCATTGAGCTGTAACTTTCGCTTGAGCATCGATAACCATTTGTCCCTCTGAACCTTGCTTAGTAGTAATGATAATTACACCATTTGCGGCACGAGAACCATAGATAGCAGCTGCCGAAGCATCTTTGAGTACTTGAATACTCTCGATATCGTTGTAGTTAAAGTCACGATTTGCACCACCCTCAACTGCAATACCATCAATTACGTAGAGTGGTTGAGAAGTACCAAAAGATGAAGTACCGCGCACAACAACAAAGCCTTCTGCACCTGGACGACCCTCTGTACGCACATACACGCCTGGAAGTGTACCCAATGCATCTGCAACTGTACCAGTTACAACTGTGTTTTTCATCAAATCTGGTTTGAAAACCGATACAGCACCTGTCAAGTCAACCTTGCGGATACTTTGATAACCGATAACAACAACTTCATCAAGAAGTTGAGCATCTTCTTTAAGTACAACATCAACAGATTTGCCTTCGAAGACAACCTCTTGAGTTTCCATACCAAAAAATGCGAAACTTACTTTTGCCCCAACAGGCACTTTGATAGCATAGCCACCATTAACATCGCTTGATGTAACATTTGAAGTTCCAATCTCAGTTATCGTTGCTCCGACAACCGGTTCATTATTTCCGTCAGTGACCTTACCTGTCATGGTTTGAGTCTGTGCAAATATAGAAGTGCACATAAAAACGGAAACTAAAAAGAGTAAAATCTTTTTGTTCATAGAGTTTAGTTTTACTTGGTTAATAAAAAGTTAATTATTTAATTTATGTTTAGTGTATATGAAATACCTGTTTTGGTTGTTCTAGTTCAGCTTTGGCATTTGTTGAGGGTCTGTAGTTGGACCGTCAACAGTTAAAACCCCATTTTCAATCTTCATTCTATCTATAAAAACTACACGATTGTCACCTGTTTCAGTTGTTCGTCCGTGATAGACGCAGTAGCGATCACCATTGGCAAGCGTTACAACCGAGTTGTGTCCTGTGCCTGTAACTTTTCCGCCTTTAGGAGTTGTTTTCTCCAAAACAGGGTTGTTTGCAGCTTTTACAAATGGACCTAACGGAGATTTCGAAGTAGCATAACCCACCGCATAGTGTTCGCCTCCAAAAAAGTTTGCCGAATACATTATGAAGTATGTGTCACCCTCTTTTAAGATGAACGAGCCCTCTGTCCAACGGCGATTAACCTCTTTCTCGGTAACTGAGCGGCTCTCCCATTCGCTTTGCGGATTGTTCATCTCTTTTGGAGGATTTAACACTAGTGTCGGCTCTGATATTACGCTATCGAGGGTCGTTGCTAGTTCTACGACATATACCCAGCTCTCTTCAATGTTATCGAATAGCCCCTCTTTTTTAGCCCAATCTGCCACCTCCGACTCAACCGAATTTTTATAGCAACAACGTGAATAATACATATAGACTCTTCCATCGTCGTCGAAAAGAAGATTGCCGTCAATCACAGGATATCCAGGATCCCAAAGCGGTTTATCACTCATTTCAATGAAAGGTCCAGTTGGAGAGTCAGAAACAGCAACACCTATTCTAAACATTTCCAACTCGTTGTTAGGATTCTCTTTCCAGTTTGCCGAAAAGAACATATAGAATCTGCCGTTCATCTCATAAACTTCGGGTGCCCAGAAACAGTTTACTCCCCAAGAGTTCTCGCTTTTGGTATAAACCTGTCCGCAGCTACTCCAGTTAATCAAGTCGTCCGAAACATAAGCCCCGAAGCCATCTTTAGACTCATATCCGCCTGCCATTTCTCCTGTTCCATACATATAGAACTTGCCGTCCGATGCTTGAATCACATAGGGATCACCAAACTCAACATTTAAAGGATTTGAGTAGGTTTGAGTTGTCGGTTGTCCGCAGGCGCAGCAGACCAACAAAATGGTTGTATAAAATAATTTACGCATCTATCTATTTTTTTGTAGCTGGATTTGTTTGTTGTGGTTCTTGCGCTGGATTCTTTGAGAATTGAGCTTTGATTTTATTCATATCGAACTTCAGCCCACGACCATAGTAGTAAACACCGTTTTGTTCCAATTCAACGTCAGTTAGTTGGGTGTAGCAGTAACCCCAAACTTTGTCTGAAATTGACATTAAAGCGTCGATTTGACCCTCTAAACGAGCATAAAACTCATTCAGTGAGCGAGGTGCTTGACCATAACCCCAAGATTGATCTGAGTTGTCAACCTGCGCTGGATTCCATTTAATGCCACCAAACTCATCAATCAAGTATGGCATCTGGTGTTCAAAGGCTAAGAATTCATAATGATCGTTGAAACGAGGAGTGTTAAAGCCTAAGTTACGGCTATTTTGACCTTTAGGTTCCATCATATGACCTTGGAACATTTTGCCATCTTCAAGAATCAGCTCTTTAAGTTTGGCTGGATCTTGTTCGTAATTGTGAACGGTGTAGATATCTGTTTTTACGTGAACTCCACCACTTGCATCGTGGAATGGACGAGTAGGGTCGATAGCTTTGGTAATATTATACAGATCAGTCAAAAATCTTGGATATTGTACTCTGTCAGGCCACCAAGCTTCGTTGTGAGGTGTCCAAACGATTAGAGATGGGTGATTGCGATCTCTAATAACACATTCTGTCCACTCCGAAATAAAGTTACGAGCAGTCACAGGATCGTTAGCATCCATTCCCCAAGATGAAGCCTCACCCCAAGTTAAATAACCTAGTTTGTCTGCCCAATAATAGAAACGTTCTTCAAAAACTTTTTGGTGAAGACGAGCACCATTGAATCCTGCTGCAAGTCCAAGTTCGATATCAGCTTTAAGAGCCGCATCAGAAGGAGCAGTCCATATACCATCTTCATAGAAAACTTGATCCAACACCAAGCGTTGATAATATGGTTTATTGTTAAGATATACCTTATTGCCTTCAATGTGAACTTTACGCATACCAAAGTAAGATTCAACTTTGTCTAACACTTTACCGTCGCTATCAATCACTTCGTAAGTCATATCATATAGATATGGTGACTCAGGCGACCAGTGATAAGCGTTTTTTATAGGAAGAACGACTACAGCACTATTAGACGCAGGAGCACTTTGACGTGCAATAGTTTTACCATTATGATCTTTAACAGTTACGTTAAGTTTGGCTGCTGATTCGCTATAGAAAGTTGGTTGAACAACCACTTGAGAAGCATCAATATCGGTGCGTACAAACGTATTTTTAAGACCTTTAGCATTTACTGCCTCCATCCATACGGTTTGCCAAATACCTGTTGTGCGAGTGTACATACAACTCCAAGATTCATATCTAAGGTTCTGTTTACCTGCCGTCTGTTGACCTCCTCGGATATTATTGTTTACATATACTACTAAGTTATGTTCTTTACCTGCCTCGACAAACTTTGTAACGTCAACCGCAAATGAAGATGTGCCACCAAAGTGACGATCAACGAATTTACCATCAACAAAAATCTCAGCCATATAATATACAGCACCAAAATTAAGCATTACGTTTTGACCTCTCCAATCGGCAGGTATTGAGATAGTGCGTTGATACCACATATCGCTAATAAAATCGCGATAATTTACGCCCGAAAGTACAGACTCAGGTGCAAATGGAACAATAATTGTTTGTTCAAAACCTTTAGAGTTGAAGAATTCACGCTCGTGACCAGATCCCCCGTGATCGATAGTGAAGCTCCACGCTCCATTTAGATTAACCCAGCTTTGCGAGCGGTCAAATTGAGGTCTTGGATACTCCGCTCTTGGTAACGAACTCGCATATAATAGCGTAGGAGTCGAGAGTAAGAGGGCTACAAGAGCAGCTACTACTTTTAAAGTTAAAGATTGTTTCATAAATATTTTTATCTAAGTTATTAAAAAAAATTAACAATTGTTGCTATTGCACTTACACAAATTGAGATAAAAATGACTAGATTTTCTATCTGTTTTTTGTCATATTATATAAAAATCATAGCAATAAAAGCAATAAAATACTACAATATTATATAGTTAGTAATCAGTTGTTTAACAACAGAATTCTGTCACTACTGTAACTTATTTACAGAATTCTTTCATCT